>JAVRLI010000095.1:0-4017 GCA_031961525.1 Thermoplasmatota archaeon
AATTTCAGGAAATTATATTTTTGCATCAGCTCTAATAATTCTTGAAAGGTTCGGTAAAGCTTTAAGAACTCCACCCAGGGATTATCTAATTTCTATTTTCGCTGATAGAAAAAGCATGGGAAAAGGTTTTGCAATTCAGCAGGTACTGGATCAAACAGGTGCAGTTATTGGTCCTTTAACCGTATCATTCATTCTTCTTTTGGGGTTGGGTTACAGGGATGCTTTTCTTTTTTTAGCTTTTCCCGCAAGTTTATGCCTTCTTTTTGTTTTTGTTACCTATTTTAAGGGAAGGGGTTTCAGTGTTAAGGAAAGAAAAATTGAAAAACCATCCGATTACAGGAAATTTATCTATTTTTATTCAGCAGGTATAGGTATTGCCTCCGCTGGAATATACCATGTTTCATTCATTTTGTACATAGCACAATCATATATGAGTGAAGAATTAATTCCAATAATTTTTATGGTTGCCATGATAGGTGAGGGGGCAATAGGTGGCTTATTAGGTTTGCTCTACGATAAGCTAGGTAAAAATTTAGTATATATTGGAATTTTCCTATCAATAACTTTACCCATCCTTATGGTTCATCCCGATGTTTATAAACTTTTCATCGCAGGTTTTATTTTTGGTGCAATAACTGGCATTTACGATACTGTTGGCAGATCCATTATTGGAAAAAATGTTGAGGAGGGGAAAAGAGGATACGCCTATGGTGTTTATAACACATTTTATGGTATGGGTCTTTTCTTTTCCGGCTTATTTATTGGCTATTTCTTCAATTTTCCCTCAATAATTTTTTCCTATGTGTTCATTCTTCAATTATTATCTATACCAATTTTGTTTTTTGCCCTGAAGCATACAGGATAAGGAATTTTTCCAATTATGGTATATAGGCAATTGCATCTATTTCTATATCAACATCACCTGCAGGAATTGCCTGAACCGTTGTTCTTGCTGGCTGATAATCCTTAAAATATTCTTTGTAAACATCGTTCATTTTCTGAAAATCCTTTATGTCCTTAAGAAAGACTATTACCTTAACAACATTGTTTAAACTTAAATTCTCAGATTCGAGTATTGCCTTTATGTTCTCCATTATCTGTTTAGTTTCAAGTGAAACATCATCCTTTATCTTTTTTCCAGTTTTTGGATCTATTGGTATCTGTCCTGAGATAAAAAGAAAATTTCCAGCCCTTATTGCCTGTGAATAGGGTCCGGATGGTAATGGTGCTTTATCAGTTTTAATTATCTTAATCATATTTTTCACTGACTTTACATGTAATTATAAAATAAAAATATTTTCAGAAAAATTATGGAGCAATTTTTTCAGAGTATATTCTATTCATTAAGATAAGACCGAATAGAACAAGAATTGCAGAAAGAACAAAATCCAATGAATATCCAAATATTGTTGTTATGTAACCTGAAAATAGAGAACCTGCCACCTGTCCGAGACCAAGCATGGAGTTGTAAAGACCCACAGCCCTTCCCCTGTTACCCTCACCAGCACCTCTTGAAACATAATTTATCTGGCTTATACCAATCCAGCTCCATAGGAATCCCAGAACACCATATATTACCATGGATACTGCAATACCTGAAAATCCTGAAAAAATTAAAGGAATAATTGCGGAAAATGCAAAAAGGAAAATGCGTATTGTTAATGCTGTTTTTAAAGTTCTCTTTCCACCAAGTTTTTCCATAATTTTTCCTGTATAAATATAACCTATTGTTGATAGTCCAGCATTTACAGCATACATTATGAAAATATCAATGTTTGTTGCACCAAGATCTTTTATTACCATGACAGGAAAGGGAACGAAGAATGTTTGAAATGCAAACATCAGGAAAAATGTTGCTAAAATGAAAAATAATAGATTTTTTGATAGATATCTCCTCAATCCTGAAAATTTGAGTATGTGCAGAATTCCCCTGGGAGAAAAAATTATCCTTTCCAGCGTTCTTATTGTTGCTACCTTAATTTCCTCCCTCCTTATTTTTTTCTCGGACTCCTTCAATATTACTGTTGACACAATTGCTGCAATAAGGTAAAGCAGGGATGATATTATGTATATGTATGGCAGATCGGAAGATTTGCTCAGATCAAAGAGGAATATCATACCTACAATGAGACCAAGAAACGATCCAATGCCTGAAAGAAGACTGAACCTTGATATGATCCTCGGCCATTCTTCAGGGTTGTTCTGTTCAAGGATTATGAGTGTTGATACTGGTACGCTTGCGTTCAAAACAACCTGATAGATTATCAAAACAAGTATAAAGCTGTAAACACTATGAACGAAAATAATAAGCATGAGGCTGAGAAATGATCCATAAAAACCGTAAAGTATGAAAAGTTTCCTTTTACCAAGTGAATCTGAAAGTTCACCCCAGAATATTAATGCAGGAACTGAAACAAGTGAACTCAAAGCTGATGCAAGACTGACATAAAAAACGTTTGATCCAAGATATACAACTATAAAAAGAGGTATCATTGGATTGATGATACCTCCAGCCATGTTTGAGAATATGAATCCAAGGAACCATCTGTTGTTTTCCATTTAAGCAAATGTGAAATTCTATCAATTATTTAAATATAATTTTTTTTGTATGTTAACAAAGTTCATGTAAATTAGGTAAATGCTAAAAATTTTAGGTTTAAGCAAAAAATTTAAATAATAAATATTCTTTCAGACCCTGTATGGAAAAATCACCAATTTTATACGCATTGATTCTGTCATTCGCTTTACTGGTTGCGATATTATCAATACCTGAGATACTTGAAAGTTTTGCAAATGGAATATTGCACCAGCTTGGTGCCGAACTTGCCCTTCTTGCTGTTTTCATTATAGGCATAGTTCATGGAATAAAACCTGACATACATACATGGCCAATAACAATACCATACGCTATAGGACAGCCAAATATTAAGAAAGCTTTACTGACAACTGTTGTTTTCACCAGTGCATTAACGCTTATCTGGACAATTTTGAGTGCAATAACATCAAGCATTTATTCCTTAGTTGTTAATCCAGAAAACATATCACCATACGCTGATATTTTTGCAGGAACAACAATGATGCTTGTTGGTTTATTATTCATAAGAAAATCAAAAAAGGAAATTCATGGAAAAGCTCCAGATTTCAAGTACATATGGATCCATGGAATAGGTGCAGCCTTCGGCGGTGATTTTTTCGTTGTTCTTGTCCTTGTCATTGCCCTTTCAGGTATATTCATCAACCCCATGTTCGGTTTTCTTGTTGGTCTTTTATTCGGACTGGGGACAATGGTAACACAGTTGATAATTGTATATTTTTCATTCCACGGCTTTAAGTTAACCATAAAGGATACGGATACGCTTGCAAAAACAGGAACATATTCTTTATTCATTTTAGGTCTCCTACTCATAATTTTTGCATTTATGCCCATCAAATAACCTTAAATAGATTTATTGTTTATTAGAAAAACATGGTAGAAATACATGCCCCTAGGGGAAAAAATCTTACCTGTAAAAGCTGGAAAACTGAGGCTGCAATGAGAATGTTAATGAACAACCTTGATCCTGAGGTAGCAAAAGATCCCGCAAACCTTATTGTTTATGGTGGAACGGGAAAGGCTGCAAGGAACTGGGAATCCTATGAAAAAATTGTTGAATCGTTAAAAAACCTTGAGGATGATGAAACATTAATTGTTCAATCCGGAAAGCCTGTTGCAATATTCAAAACGCATACATGGGCACCAAGGGTTTTGATATCCAACGCCATGCTTGTTCCAAAATGGGCAACATGGGAATACTTCAGGGAACTTGAGGAAAGAGGATTGACCATGTACGGGCAGATGACGGCCGGATCATGGATATACATAGGATCGCAGGGCATATTACAGGGAACATATGAGGTATTTTACGCAATTGCAAAGAAGGAATACAATTCCTACAGTTTAAAGGGAAAATGGGTCCTATCATCAGGTCTTGGGGAAATGGGTGGAGCGCAACCGTTGGCAATAACAATGAACGATGC
>JAVRLI010000096.1:0-3923 GCA_031961525.1 Thermoplasmatota archaeon
AGGTTTTCCATTCTTTAAAACAATATGAGCGCTAATTTTCAAACCAAGTTTATTCATAACTTCATCTATTTTTTTCATCCCTTTTATTTCCATATCCTTCTTTTCAAGTGCATGTATTATTACCTTTACCATATTTTTCAAAAATCAATCCACTTTTATTTACTTTTTTATTCACCCCTGTTTATTTCCCTGAATAAATAAATCAGTGTAATTATTATAACAGAGAGAAGTATTAAAAATACCACAACATCCCTCTGCAAAAATACAAAAAGTCCAAAGAATTCAATGAAAATATAGGATAAAAATATGGATATTATTGCACTTATGGATACATTTTTTATTATATTAGATAAATAATTTTTAAATGGTGAAATTTCTATCTCTATAAAAACTATTGATAAGAATACTGGAATTGAAAATAAAAGGAATGTTTGAACTGAATAGGGATTGTAGGAAATGGATGATGCATAAATTATTGAGAAGAGAAGTAGTGAGAAAACAATGAATAGTATTATGTCTTCAATGAATTTGTAAATTATTAAAATTATGATTGAAAATGAAATAAGAAGAATGATTGTATGTATTCCATTGAATCCAGATAAAAGGATTGAATAGATTGAATAAATATAGATGAATAGGAGAATTATGTAATAAAGTCTTAGCCTAACCTTTCCAAATATTTTGTTAATGGATATTCCATGTTCCATTCTATCACCCTTGCATATTTTGATATTGTTCTTATCCTTACTTTTCTTTCAGCATCCATTATTTTTTCAGAAAGTGTTCCTTCACCGTATGAAAAATATGGAATTATCATTAAAATTTCATACTTTTTTGCTATCATGTCCATGATAAGTTCATTTAGATTTTTATCTAAAACAGTTCCAATTATTATTATGAATGAATTGGGTGGAAAGAACCTTGTTATAATCTTTCCACCATATTCAAGTGGAATGTAACTTTCCTTCAGCGATCTTACCCTTAGAAGCCTTTCTGTGATTTTATAATACTGCCTTTTACCATATGAAGGATAGACCCAGTCAACCGTGTCCTTTAAAATAACAAGTCCAAGCCTGTTCCTTGTCCTTGCAATTGCATTTGTTATGGTTAAGGCAGCCCTTACAGATCCATTAAGAATTTTGTTATAATCATTCTCGGACTTCTGGAAACGTCTTACATCAAGAAGTATTACAGTATTCCCTGATTTTTCAGCATAATAATCGTTTACCATCAATCTATCGAACATTGCTGTTCTTTTCCAGTTTATTCTTCTCTTTTCATCACCGGGATTGAATTCCCTTACGGCATAGAAATCCGTACCAGAACCTATGTACCTTGACGGTATATCACCGAGCAATGACCTTGTCCTTTTTGGTTTTATCTTGAATTTCCTTACATTTTCGTATTCAGGAAAAACCTGTATTGTTAAATCATTTTTTATTGTGTAGGATTTAACAAAAAGGTATGAAAAATCAGATAAAGTTATTTCAATGGTGGAAAAATCGTATATGCCAAACTCCCTAAAATTTATTGTTTTATTATAAACAATTTTCTGACCCTTTTTAATGGAATATGTTTCCTCAATCATACTATTTTTTATTTTTACAAAACCTGAAAATGATATGGATTCAATTTTTATGGTAACTTTAGCACTTTCATTCTGGAAATATATATTTTCAGAAAAATTCCTCTCAACATTGATTTCCCATCCCTTTATCCCTATTATTGATAATAAAACGTAAAGGAAAACTGGTAAGGATAATATTATAAGTTCAGGAAGCCTTAGAATTGTTCCCATTGATATTGATACAAGAAAAATTAGAATTAGAACGTATAGATTCTTTGTTGGCCTTAAATTTTCATTCATATCTTTGGAACAGGAACATTCTCCAATATCTTTTTAACAACATCCTCCGGCCTGACACCCCTTATCCATGGTTCAGGTTTAAGTATGAATCTGTGCGGCAATGCAATAATTGCACTTTTTTTAACATCATCAGGTAAAACATAATCCCTTCCATCCATGAGGGCAAAGGATCTTGATAATTTCAATAGAGCAAGTGATCCCCTGGGGCTTGATCCTACCTCAAGCTGTTCATGTTTCCTTGTTCTATCCACAATTTCAACAATGTATGAATAGATTGTATCATCCACATGGATATTTTCAACCATTTCCTGCATGTTAATAAGATCCTTTTTTGTTATTATTGTATTTAAATCAACATTTTCCTTCCTTCTCTCCACCCTCCTTTTCAATATTTCCATTTCATTTTCCTTTGATGGATATCCCACCCTTAACCTTACAAGGAACCTGTCCATCTGCGCCTCGGGCAATGGATATGTTCCCTCAAACTCAATTGGGTTCTGTGTTGCAATGACAATGAATGGATCATCAAGCCTGTACGTTTTACCCTCAACAGTTACCTGATATTCCTGCATGGCTTCAAGAAGGGCTGACTGTGTTTTTGGAGGGGCCCTGTTTATTTCATCCGCAAGAAGAATATTTGTGAAAACAGGTCCCATGAAGAACTTGAATGTTGAACTCTCCCTATCATATATGCTTGATCCTATTATGTCCATGGGTAAAAGATCTGGTGTGAACTGTATCCTTTTGAATTCACAGCCCATTGTGTAACTGAAAGATCTTGCCATCAGTGTTTTTGCAAGACCCGGATAGTCCTCAATAAGTATGTGACCCTTTGAAAGAATCGATGCCATCACTTCCCTCAGTATTTCATACTTTCCAACTATTGCCTTTGATACTTCATTAAGAACATTTTCAATATTCACTTTTGTTTCAGCTATATCCATATTCATACACCTGTATATTCAATCACCTTCTCTATTTCATTCTTGAATGTTTCACCATCAACAACATAATTCATATCGTATCTTCTTTTATAAAACTTTTTAAAAATTTCCAGGATTTTTTCATCCATGTTAATTTCATTGTTTAGGATCTTTTCAACAGCGGATCCATAATCAAGGTTGAATCTGTTTGAAATGTCTTCAACAAGAATATTCATCATCCTTTCCTCAATCAATCTCTGTGCAACAGCACTACCCTTCAATGCCTCATTCAACTTTTCTTCAACATATTTGCCCTCCTCACTGTAAATATTAGAATTCCCTTTTATATTAACAATTTCAATGGATTCCCTGTAGAATGGATAGTATATTATCAAAAGGGCAATGAAAAAGAGGAATGAAATTAGAAAATAGAGCGTGCTTCCGCTATAAATTGAAAATAATGCAAGTATTATGATCAATGGAATTAAATATTTAAGCACTGATAGAGGATACTTTTCCATTTTTAACCTTCAGCATATTTTTTATTTCTTCAAGTGCATCTATTGCCATTTTCCTTGCATTATCATCCATTCTATGGTTACTGTACCTTGCCTCCTCAAATAGTTTTATTATTGTCTCAAAGGGTTCCTTTTTTATTTTCAATGTTTTTATTGACATATCCTCGAATTCCCTTGCTGTTAAATTCTCCCTTTCTATTATTCCATTATTTTTCAACAAAGAACTCAGTTCATAATAAACCTTGAGTATCGTGCCCCTCACATCATCTGAAAATTTAAGATCCCTTACCATTTTTTCTATGGATTCTGTCATTTCCCTTTCATTTGTTTTATTTTTAACCTTTCCCTTTGGCATTATGTAAAAAATAAGTAAAATAAAAACAATCAGTGCCACAATCACAGGTATTGTTCCTCCAATGTTTGATGATGAAAATATTGCCCTTATGTTTGATGCGGGATAATTTCCCATCTTCAGATAAAAGCTTATAACATATGCAATAATAAGAACTATAAATATGCCTGCGAATGAAATTAATTTATGCGCAATAACCCTTAGGGATTCTTTAAAAAATAAAACTATACCTACTATGAACACACCAATCCAAAAGAATTCTA
>JAVRLI010000097.1:0-3975 GCA_031961525.1 Thermoplasmatota archaeon
TTGTAAATGTTGTTAAAAATCTGGAACCATCCTTTGGAGGAATAAACCTTGAGGATATAGAATCACCAAAATGTTTCTATGTGCTCGAAAAACTCCAGAAGGAAATGTCAATACCTGTGTGGCATGATGATCAGCTTGGCACAGCCACAATAACGCTTGCAGCATTGTACAACGCACTGAAACTTGTGAACAAAAAGAAGGAGGATGTTAAAATTGTCCTGAATGGTGCTGGTGCTGCAAACATAGCCACAGCATACCTATTGATTGAAGCGGGTTTTAAACCTGGGAATCTTATACTTGTTGATTCAAAGGGTATACTTGAGCCTGAGAGGGAGGACATGGATCACCTTATGCTAACAAACCCCTGGAAATACAATCTTGCAATGATAACAAATGATGAAAGGAGAAAGGGGACAGCTGTTGAAGCACTCAAAGGATCGGATGTTTTAATTTCAGCATCAAAATCCGGTCCAGATGTGATAAAAAAGGAATGGATAAGTTCAATGAACAGCGATTCCATTGTATTTGCACTTGCCAATCCAATACCTGAAATTTGGCCAAAGGATGCAAAAAGTGCAGGGGCGAAAATAGTTGCAACGGGAAGAGGAGACTTTCCAAATCAGGTTAATAACAGCCTTGTTTTTCCTGCTGTTTTCAGGGGTGTTCTTGATGCAAGGGCAAAGGGTGTAAATTATAAAGTAATGGTAGCAGCAGCACAGGAAATTGCAGATTTCGTTGAGGAACCAATCTATGATAAAATAGTGCCAACAATGGAGGATTGGCTTGTATATCCAAAAGTTGCAGCAGCAGTTGCATCAAAGACAGTCGAACTTAACCTGGCAAGAAAAGTGAATTCAAAGGAAGGTTTCTATAAAGAGGCACTGGAAATTATAGAAGAAACAAGAAAGATATTCGAAACATTAATGAATATGAATTTGATAAAAAAACTTGATGAGGAGGTAATTTTATGAAGAAGGAAATTGAGATAAGAAGAATAAAGGAGAATGAAATTGATTCGGTTGTGGATCTTTTTGTAAGATTGAAAAAATTGAACAATGAATTCGATTCAACCTTTAAGGTAAGTGAAAACGTTCAGGAAGAGGCAAAGAAGGTTCTGAAAAACATTGTAAACAGTCCTGACCATATACTTATTGGGGCATTTGAGGGAAAAAATGTTATTGGTGTTATGAACACAGTTATCCTTAAAAGGTCTTGCTACGAGCCAAAGGATGAGGCAAGGATAATGGAATTTTACATTATGCCAGAGCATAGAAGCAAAGGAATAGGAAAAGCAATGATTTCTGAACTTTACAAAATTCTGAAAGAGAAAAATATAACACTTGTTACAGCAGAATTCCCATCCCTTAACTTAATTGCATTGAATTTCTACAAAAAATTGGAATGGAGAGAAATTGTCAGTGTTTATGGAAAAACTCTCTAATTTTTTTAAAAAATTTTTAATTTTTATTTTTAATTACAGTTAGATTCATAACTTTTTATACATATTATCTAAAAATTTTAAAATCCAGTTTTTTGCAAATGTTAATGATTTAGAAAATTGTGGAATGATTTTGTTTACCAAAAACACGGCGAAACAACTTGCTTTTCAAAGCGTTGATGAATCTTTGAAATGTTTATATTGTATTTTTGTATAAAAAATTTCAAAGCGTAAAGCTCTCATCGGGACACAACGGGTATAGTGGTGAAATGGTTGTGATAGCCAAAACAACCTATACCCTGAACCTTCGCATTTAAATGCGGAGAGTATGTCGGTATGTACTCCATATGTTCTAATGGTTCAATCAACCAAGTTGATAATATTCTCTTTATGCTTTTCCATATATGTTCAATGGGATTTGAATTTAGATAATTAGATGAGTAAAAAATATATCTATCTTCAATGAATTTGCAAATTCAACTGTTTTCTTTGATCTATGTGTGGTGAAATTATCCAATATTGCTATGATTTTCTTATAACCATTGTGTATCCTTATGTCTATGAATCAAGAAAGTCTTTTATTTTTGATTGATATTTTAAATCAATTACATTTATACCATTTATTGAATAAGATCCAAATGAATTTACTCTGAATTTATCAGGTTTAAAAAATGACCACACTTCTACAGTATTTGATCTTGTTTGAATAAGGATTCATTAATAAAACCAATTACTGCATTGTTAATATTCTTCCTTTTTTTAGATCATCCTCAGCAGAATTTTTTCTTCGTAAACCATGCTGATATGGTTTTAAATATTGCATACCAAATTTTTCAATAACTTTCTTACATGCTTAATGTTATAATCAACACCAAATTTATCTTTTATCAATTTCTTCTAACAATTTGTTATAAAGATCTTTGCAAAATTCCAACTGCTTTTCAAATTTCTTGATCTTTGTTCTGATACATTTTGAACTTACAACTTTTCAGCATTAACAATTTCTGACAATTATAATATAATTATATAAGTTTGTTATCTCTTCCCCTCCCTTTCAGATGGTCTTCCCACCGAAAAAAGGTTAAATATAGCAATTAACTATCAGATGAAAATAAATGGGCTCGGAAAGTGAAGGATCAAGAAAAATTCTCATTTCGTCCACCCTTGGTTTTACCTTTGAAACTTATGATTACTATCTTTATGGAAGAATCTCTCCAATTATAGCGGTTCTTTTCTTTACCTCTTCAAATATTTTGATATCAATCCTTGATACATTCTTTGGTTATATGATAGGATTTCTTTTCCGGCCTGTCGGAGCTTTAATATTTGGCCATTTTGGCGATAAATATGGAAGAAAGAGGGCAATGGTAATATCCATGATAATTGGTGGAATTTCTATGCTTTCCATTGGTTTTCTACCCACCTATATTGAAATCGGCATAATGGCTCCAGTTCTCCTTATTGCTTTAAGAGCTCTGCAGGGAATATCCTTTGGTGGTGAATGGGGTGGAAGCGTGACAATGGTATCGGAGAGCGTGAAGAAAAGGAAAGGCTTATACCTTGTTCTTGTTCAATCCGGCCAGGTATGGGGTGCTGCTCTGGATTTTGCCGTTTTTGTATTAACTTATACAATTCTCGGGCCTGATGCATTCTTTGCTTGGGGTTGGAGAATATCTTTCTTTATTGGATTTTTTATTGCCATTATTGCACTTTACATAAGAACAAAAATTTATGATGTTTATGAGCATTTTAAGGAAAAGATGAAGGTTCCATCAAAATTTCTATTCAAAAATTACTGGAAAGAACTTTTACTTTTTGTTGTCCTTTTCTCTGCATTTTCTGCACTTAACAACACTACCACATCTTTTTCCATATCTTATCTCAATAAGATAAGGGGTGTTTTTGGGTTTGAAAACATACCATTCTTCACAGTAAGTGTAATGATGATTGTTGTATCTATAATAACCGGTGTAATTTCTCCACTAATAGGTCAAGCATTGGATAAGTATGGTGCAAGGAAAGTATGGATAATTTCCCTAATATTCATTATTTTTTTCTCATATCCATATTACTATTTCCTTCTCCATGGAGATATTTACACTTTAATTATTATTCAAACAATTGCATACACACTTTATATGGTTGGATTCACAGACCTTGCATATTCTGCCACATCAAAATTTCCCAGGAATGTTAGATATACAGGGAGTTCACTTTCATACCAAATTTCAGGTGGAATAGTTGGCGGTATAACACCATTCATTTCATCTGCCCTTATATACTATTTCAATAATCCAACAGTCCCATTCGTCTGGTTTTTGGTTCTATCAGTCACCGCATTAATTTTTGTCGTTTCAAAATTTGGAAAAGATATTTTTTTGGATTAAAAAGTTTTATAATCCAAGGATCTCATGAAATATTATGAATGTTCTTTTGGGTGTTGGAAACGATATGCGAGGTGATGATTTTGCAGGCTCATTTATTGCCAGATCATTTAAAAATGAAAAATGGATAGTTATTGATGCAGGTATTGTGCC
>JAVRLI010000098.1:0-3794 GCA_031961525.1 Thermoplasmatota archaeon
CTTAAAATTTTCAATCTCATCGTTCCAAAGGTTCAATTCAGCACTTCCAGTTTCATCACTTATTTTTACTTTCCTGAGTCTCAATTCCCTGTCATTTTTCTTAATAACACTATCTTCAATTTCATCAACGTTTGCATAGATTGATACAATAACATCATCTATCAAATCTTTAATTTTTACCCAGTTACCCGGGTTTCTTCCAAGCTCATCAACTATCATATACGCTATTGCCTCATCATCCAAAAGATCATTGTACATCTTTTTTCTTTCATTTATTTCAGCAATAAATCTATCCTTTGTCATTATATCCTTGATGAGATCGTAAAGGTAATCAATATCCATGGTTTTTCAAAAATGAAGAATGGATAAAAATTTTATGATTTTATTAGAGCCATAAGGACTGATATGTTCATATAGATCATATAGATTGCAACAAGAATTATAATAATTGCAAATATTTTTGTTAATGTTCTTTTGGGCATTGAATGCGCAAGAGATGCACCCATCCATCCACCTGCAATTCCACCTATTATATAAAGAACGGAAATAACTATGTTAAGATCACCACTAATTGCATACCTTGTGGCTGTTGTTAATCCAAAAAGTCCAACAGAGATCAGTGATGTCCCTATTGCCTGGAGAATGTTTAGACCTGCCGAATAAATTAAAGCAGGAACAATTAGAAAACCACCACCAATGCCAAAGTATCCAGATGCAAAACCAACCAAAAGACCATAAAGTGCTACTTTAAAATTTGACTTTTTTATTTCAGGCTTTGCTGATGTTTCAACACATTTTCTTCTCAGCATGGATACTGCTATCACAATCATCAATATTGCAAATATAAACAAAAGATCCTTTCCGGGTGTTAACAATCCCATTTCTGTTCCTACCAAAACACCAATTATACCAAAAACACTGAAGAATGATCCAACTTTAAAATTAACATTCTTTTTTCTTAAATGTGGGATTAGGTTCAATAATGCATTTATTCCAACAGCTAGTGCTGTTGTACCTATAACAATATGCGGATGATCATAACCAACAAAGTATATCAACAAGGGAATTGCAAATATTGAACCCCCTCCACCAATGAGACCAAGAGAAAATCCTACCAAAAGACCTGAAACAACGGAAAGGACCATTTGAATTGGTGTTAAATCGAACATAAGGATCACTCAGGTAAAAAAAAAGAAAAAATATTTAATTTTTCACCTATAACCCATTCCATTTATTTTAAGATGAAGCAAAGCATAAAGTGTAATCCATGAACTCAAAAGGACAAAGATCATGAAGACAAAACTTGAAACTGCCATCTGAATGTTTCCACTAAGAATATGACCCGATGCGCATCCATTTGCCATCCTTGCACCAAAAAGGACAAGAAATGCACCGATGAATGATCCAATGGCCCTTAACTTTCTGCTCGGTCCAAACCTGTGCTCCCATACCTTTGGGACAAGTGGTTTATATTTCATAAACCTTTTTGATATGAAAAGTGCAGATAGGAGACCACCAAGGAATGTTCCAAGATCCGAAAGTGGTTCCCATCCAATTTCACTGAACGGGTTGTTAACAGGAATTCCATTCACCATATGCATTCCTCCAAAAAGCTGGAAATAGGGATTGGATGCGGCCCATGTTGGATTGATTAGATAGGATAACTGTGCACCTATCCAAGAATAGGTTGTTGATTCACCAAATATCTGATGCAAAATTATAACAGCAACGGCAGTTATTGTGAATTCTAGTCCAAGGAAAATTACATACCTTGAATTCCATACACTGCTTTCATTTGTTATTCTTGTAACAAAGCTTCTTGCATTAGGATATTTTTCCTTCTCTTCATTTATAAGTTCATCGAACCTTGTTATTTCCTTATTTTTTCCTGTTAAATGCATCAGACAGGATTGTTTTAATGGCTGTTTAGGATACCTTGGCAAAAGAAAGAAAATCATCAGCATGATTATACCAAAAACCAGGCTCACTATGAAAATTTCAAGTCTTGTTGTTGCACCCACAACACTTGCCCAGGTTATTGGTCCAAGGTTCAATGTATCCCAGAAAAACCATTTAACGTTTCCGAATATTAAAGACCACGTAAAGGCTCCAAGCAATCCACCCATTACAGCCCATATTGCATCCCTTCTACCCTGCCCAAGCGCTATCCATACTGTTCCGGGGAAATATCCAGCAATACCCACACCAACTCCAAATATTATTCCACCAATTATTACACCCGGAATGAAGAATGCCTTTATTCCAAAGTTTGGGCTCGGAACAAAAAGATTCAGGGCATACAAAAGAATAGCACCAAGACCTATGGCAAAACCGAAACAGACAAGGAGAAATCTATCCTGAAAAGCCATCACCCTGAACAGTGTGTCAGGATCGGAAAAGTTCCATAGTTCTAAAGGAATTGCAAGCAGAATTCCAGCAACTATACCAAGAATCAATGGTGCCTTTGTTTCATGCAAGACAACCTGCATATAGATACCGCCAAAGAGCATCAATATGGAAACTATGAAGAGAACTGTAGTGGCTCCAAGGAATATTTGCATATCCCTTTTTTCATCTGTCATAAATTTCACCAAAATGTCATAAATATTCCAATTATTTAAAACTTATTACAAAAATACCATTTTATTTTGTCCGAATAACCTTGAATATAAAAAGCTCATATTAAATATGGGTCATGCAAAGCTGAACAAACGTAAGATCAACTATATTATCAGAGCCAAAAAAGAGGACAGAGCTACAAACAGATTGCAAGGGATCTGAAAATAAGCATATCAACAGTGAAAAGGGTATGGATCCACTGGTTAAATTATGGAGAACCAATAGAAATCAAAGGGAGTGGTAGAAAAATGTTAAGCATAGATGAGAATATTGAAAAAATAATACTTTCTGTTCACAATGAACAGAAGTTAGGGCTTTTAGGCTTGAAAGATAATTGAATCTGAATATGGTATTCATATTCCCCATAACACAATTCACAAAATATTGTTGAAGAATGGAAATGCCAGAGAAGAGATAAACAAGAAAAAGAGGAGGAAGAAATGGATAAGATATGAGAAAAAGCACAGTTTATCAATGGTTCATCTTGACTGGCACAGTGCAAATGGAAAGAACATATGTGTTGCACTTGATGACAGTTCAAGGATGATATTAGCAGGATGAGAATTGAAAAGGCAATAAAAAATACTATAATGATTGTAAAGGAAACCATTAATAAATATGGAAAGATAGGAATGCTAAGGAAAGTGTTAACAGATAGAGGATCGCAGTTTTATGTAAATAAAAAAGATGAAAAAGGAGAAGGAGAAAATAAATTTGAGGAATTTCTAAGGGAGAATAACATAAAGCATATTGTATCAAGAGTAAATCATCCACAGACAAATGGGAAACTGGAAAAATGGTTTGATTTGAAAACATGGAAATGATTTAAAAACATTTGCAGAGTTTGTTGAATGGTATAATACAATAAGATATCATCATAGTCTTGATACTAAGCATTATTTGCAAACACCGGAAGAGGCATTCTGGTCCGGATTGCCTGAAGAATGTAAATTAGGAATATTTTATGCACTTGTGGAAGGTGAGAAAAATGAGGAATAAAAGGTTAAGTCTTTATATTGTCAAACCGTATGAAGATAATACAACAAAATAAACTAAAATAAATATTTTGTTAAAAATGTCAACAAAACTACATAAATGATTTGTTTAAAAATTATGCAGCTGTTAATCTGATTAATAATAAAAATATTAGTTTAAAGGACTTCAGAGTGAAAACC
>JAVRLI010000099.1:0-3782 GCA_031961525.1 Thermoplasmatota archaeon
ATTATGCTTCTCATTTTCCCTATCCCATTGCATCCTTAAGCTTTATGATCTCACTACTGACATTATCCTCTGTGGATACAAAATATGCCCGTGTCCATGTCTCCGAAACCTTAAATCCAAAATCTGGAAAATATTTTTTAACCATTTTGAAGATATGTCCCTGAAATACTTTACAATCTGAAATGGTGCATATCTTGGCGGTGCTGATACAAATAGATGTATAGGGTTTTGCATAACCTCCATAGCTATTATCTCAATCCCATACTTATAGGCTATTTCATAGAATATCTCTTTAAGTTTCTCTGCTATTTTCCCTGTTACAACATGTCTCCTATACTGTGGTATGAAAATAATATGATAGTTCCCCAGATATACTGAATGTCTGGTTGTTTTCAACTGCATTGTTTAATATATATAAAATTTCTTAATAAACATTTCGGCAATATTCATACTCTCTTTAAAAAGCGAGGTTTTCTCGCCGTGTTTTTGTAAATTACGGGAATCATGAATGAATATTGGAAATCATTTTATTAAATTTTGTTGATTGTTATTCGAATACCTTTTCCTCAACAAGTTCAAAATCCAGTGCATCCTCTTCCATTTTCCTTTTATCCTTCCAGTATTCAGAATTCGTTATTTCCTTGACGAATTCATGCTTTATGATCATTTTCATAACTTCATTTGTTCCAGTCCAAATCATTCCAAGCCTTGCGTCCCTAAGAAGCCTTTCAACAGGATATACTGTGGTATATCCAATTCCACCTAATATTTGCATGGCATTGTTAACCGCATTCCACATTGTTTCGGTTGAAACTAACTTTGCCATAGATATCAATTTCCTTGCATGGCCCAGTGAGATTTTCTTTTTCTCAAGTTCATCCGCTGCCCTTGCTGCCTGATAAACTAGTGCTGATGCACTTGAAAGTGCTGCAAGGCTTTCAGATATCTTAAAGCTAACACCCTCATGATCAATGATCTTTGTTCCAAAGGCTTTTCTCCTCATTGCATAATTTGTTGCTATTTCAATTGCACCCATTCCAACACCAACAGCACCTGCCGCTGTTGTTAACCTTTCAGGAACCATCATTATATTGAAAACATCATACCCTTTATTCATTTCACCTATAAGATTATCTTCAGGTATTTCGGCATCCTTGAATACTATTCTTGCCGTACCTCCACCCCTTGTACCCATCAATCCATAAACTGTTTCAACTTTCAGACCTGGTGTATCCCTATCAACAATGAATGCACTTATTGCCTTTGTCCTGTTTGGATTTGAAGGATCCGTTATTGCATATGTAACAAAGAAATCCGCACCCTTTCCACCCACAACAAACCTCTTCTGACCGTTCAGTATGAATTTTCTACCACGCTTAATTGCTGTTGTTTTCATCATACCAAAAAGATCCGATCCGCCGGATGGTTCTGTTATTGCTTCGGCACCATATAAGGTTCCGGATGTTATTCCTTTCAAATACTTTTCCTTCTGTTCCTTTGTTCCAAACTTGTTTATTGGTTCCCCAACGATCGTTCCAAGAGAATACATACAGGCAAGAGAGAATCCAAGATAACCCATTTCCTCAACTGCTGCCATATCCCCTACCCATGTCATTTCCCTTCCACCATAGATTCTTGGGTATCTTAACCCAAGGAGATTTTCCTTTGCAATAATTTGAACAAACTCTTTTGGGAATTTTATTTCTTCCCTTTCCATTGATCTGATTAAATCTGATGGTATTGATTTCACGGTCCTTCTTGCAAGATATTTTATTTCCCTTTCCTGATCATTCAACAAAAAGTCCTCCATAAATTTTAACATGAAAACTCATCACATAAATCTTTGGTTTATCCAATAATTTTGAAAAGTAGCAGAAAAAGTTTAATAGTCAATGGTTTTAGAAAAATTATGAAATATTTGAAGTATGGAAACACGGGAACTTTTGTATCCGCTCTTGCCCTTGGATCCATGACCTTCGGTGAAAAGAACCTCTGGAAACTTGGCGGTGTTAACCAGGAGACAGCAAACAAAATGGTAAAAATTTCCATAGATGCAGGTATAAATTTATTTGATACTGCCGATGTATATGAAGGGGGAGAGTCTGAAATAATACTTGGAAGGGCTCTCAGGGATTACAGGGACCAGGTAATGATTGCAACCAAGGTGAGAGGGAGAACAGGAAATGGTGTGAATGAACTTGGTCTATCAAGACATCACATGACAATAGCATTGAGAAAAAGTCTTGAAAGGCTAGGGACAACATGGGTTGATATTTACCAGGATCATGGCTGGGATGTTGAAGGAAACATAAATGAAATGATAGATACAATGCAAAGCTTTGTTGACCAGGGTAAAGTTCTCTATCCTGCATTTTCAAACTTTGCAGCATGGCAGATGGCATATATACAGGGGATTGTTGAGGAGAGGGGATACGCTAGGTATGAAAGTGCCCAGATGAACTACAATTTAATAAACAGGGATGTTGAATACGAGGTACTTCCATTTCTCAGGTTCAACAAAATGTCCCTTCTTGTATGGAGCCCTCTGCATGGTGGTCTTTTGTCCGGAAAATATGACAGGAATGAAAAACCACCAAAGGGTACAAGGATGGGAGACAGGGGTTATTTCTTCCCCTACTTCGATGAAGAAAAGGGATGGGACATTGTTGATGAAATTAAGAAAATTGCAAAAGAACAGGGTTGTAAACCATCACAGGTTGCCCTTTCCTGGCTTCTTGAAAAGGATGTGATAATCCTTCTTGGTGCAAGAACAGTTGAACAGCTCCAGGAAAATATAGAATCAATCAATGTAAAATTAACAAGGGAACAGATGGAAAGGCTTGATAAAATATCTGCACCCAGATCCATCTATCCAAACTGGATGATTGAGAGACAGAATCAGGATAGAGTTCCAAAACAGTGAAGATTCCCTAAGGATACTTGGAACGGCAGGTGAACTAATAAACAGATCAGCATGATAATGGTATTACAGGGTAATAGGAAAATCGAGGTGTCCTGTTGTGGATACATACTGGCAGACTGAAACAGGAGGTGTTGACATTGGACCGCCAAAAGGATTCGGTTTCAATTGCCTTAAGCCTGGCTCAGCAAAATTTCCCATGCCTGGTATAGATTCTTTAATTCTTGATGAGAATGGAAAGGAAGTAAAGGAAGGAACAAAGGGTTATCTTGTAATAAAAAAGCCTTGGTCAAGGATGATGATAAACATAAATAAAAATCCTGAAAAGTACAAGGAATATTTCTCAAGGTTCCCGGGATTTACTTCACTAGAGATTATGCAATGAAGGATGAGGAGGGATTTTTCTGGCTCCATGGACGCGCGGATGAGGTATTGAAGGTTTCATGCCATAGAATTGGTACAAGGGAAATTGAGGTGGTGCTTGTTGGAACAAACAATATTGTTGAGGCTGCAGTTTTCGGAAAGCCTGACCCTGTTAAAGGTGAGTCTATTGTTGCCTATGTAACTCTGAGGGCAGGAGTGGAAAAATAATGTGAAGGGTTGTGAAGACTGATATTTGAATCAAATACTAGGATATATTTCCAAACTGAATGATGAGGCTTCCATTGATGAAATAAAGTCGGCAATTGAAATGTTTAAAAAGGAAATATAAATTAAAATTTTTAAAACATCTTAACGATACTTTTATATAATTATACTTTATTTTATATACTGCAAAGACTCAACTTTGATTTAAGGATTATTTTGTTAAATGGAGAGTGAAAAGATGAAGGATCTGAAAAATACATACTAAAACCAGGAA
>JAVRLI010000100.1:0-3789 GCA_031961525.1 Thermoplasmatota archaeon
CACTGTTCACTATTGGCAATTTTTCTATCCTGTGTTTATGCATGATCTTCAATGCATCATCCAGTGAAATTCCCTCATTTCCAACAATAACATCCTTTGTCATCAGATCCTTTACTTTTACATTTTCTTCCTTTGAGAATCTAACATCCCTCTCAGTTATTATACCAACAAGCCTATCATTTTCGATAACTGGAAGACCTGCAATATTCCTTTCTTTCATTATCCTTATAGCATCCTTTACACTTTCATCTGGTGATATGGTTACAACATCCCTGATTATCAAACTCTCCTCCCTTTTGACCCTCCTTACCATTTCCCTCTGCTCTTCCACACTCTGATTCCTGTGTATTATTCCAATGCCACCCAGATGGGCAAGGGCAATTGCCATTTCAGCCCCTGTAACTGTATCCATGGGTGAACTTACTATTGGTATGTTCAATCTTATGTTTCTTGTAAGTTTTGTTGTTACATCCACCTCATTTGGATCCACTGTTGTTAATGAAGGTATCAATAAAACATCATCGAATGTTAGTCCAAGTTTTATGTTCTGAAACTTTTCTATGAACATGTAAAATTGAATAATTTTACATTATAAATAATTATCGTTTCTAAAAAAATTAGGGAAAGGAAAGTGTTACGATTAAAACTGCAATTGCAAATACAACCAGTGCTGTTCTCACAACACTGTTCATATTTCTGTTAATTACTGAAATTCCCAGTGTGGTGAAAAGAAGAAATGCTCCACCAAGGGAATAAATTATTTTTCCAACAATGTAAAATGTCTGTCCTGATGAAGCAAAAAGTCCTATAATTATACCTATCCAGAGAATCATCAGAGATAAAAGAATAAATGTCAGCGGTGTTTCCCTTTCAAATATTATTTCCATGAGACTCTTTCTTTCAGTATAGGGAACATTTTCTGGGACGTACTGTTTTGTCTCTTCTTCCTTTTTTTCCTCAACAATTTTTGCCAATATTCCACCCCTGATGGTTATTGCTTTATTATCTTATAAACTTTTTCAATTTAGGTATACCTAAAATTTATTACACAAAAAATATTATCTTATATTATGGAGGAAAGGGAAAGGATTGAAGAATACCTCGAAACACTTTACAGGTTTGAAATAAACGATATAAGGGCAACAACAACCAATATAAGAAAAGCTTTGAATGTTGCACCATCAAGCGTAACCGAAATGTTATCAAAGCTTGCAGAAAAATCGTATGTTGAATATGAAAAATATAGAGGTGTGAAACTCACCGAAAAAGGTAGGGAGATTGGAAGGAAAATATTTGAAAGGCACTATTTGCTTGAAGAATTTTTAAGGTTTATAAGGGTGAAGAATGAAAAGGTTGATGAAATTGCATGCAGGATTGAACATGATATAGATGAGGATGTTGAAAATGGTATTTCAAAATTACTATTCAGGGAAAGATCTTTTTCAGACCTTTTAACATTAAATGAATGTGAAAGAGGAATGAAATGCATTGTTGTTACTTTTTATCCAGAAAGAGATATTATGGATAGAATTGAAAAATTGGGTATATTTAAAAGATCAAATATAAAAATAATTGAAAAGAATTCTGTTGTATCAATTGAATTGGATGGTAAAAAAATTAACATTGATAAAGAAATTGGCGATAAAATACTTGTCAGGAAAGTTTGAGATACTTATCATTTATTGCTGTTTCGCATATGTCCTGTGAATACCTTAATATTCTTATTATACTATCCAGCAATGAAAAATATACAGTATCTATCCTTTTTTCCTTTCTTATGAAATCCCTTATTTTTGAAACATTCTCCTCAATTTTATCTATAATTTCATTCGCCATATCCGCATTATGTTTCTCAAAAGATAAATAGGAACTTTTTAACAAACTCAATGTTTGGTTGAAGAAATCATCAAAAACATTTTCCCTGATATTTTTAAATTCACCCGCAAGTGAAGCCATGTTAACCGCATGGTCAGATATTCTCTCAAGTGATTTTGCCACATACCTGATGTTTTCAATTGTTGTTGAATCAAAACCTTCAATGGATGAAGGAGATCTTAATTTGTGGAATAGCTGTCTTGATATTGTTAAATAGATCTTGTCCACCTGTAGATCCCTGTTCATTATCTCTTTGCCCAGTTCAATATCATTATTTTTTATTGTAATGTAAGAATCCCTTACCATGTTTTCCGTCAAATTGTACATTCTTTCCAGTAATTTATCGGGCATAAGTTCCAGAGGATTTGAAATGTCCTGAATAACTATTTCATTTACCTTTTCATCAACTATTTCATAACCTGAAACAAGGTTTCTGAATTTCTCAACAGCTTTAATTATATTTTCATCAAGTTTTCCATCACCTTTTATTTTTATTATTTTAAAACCTGAAATGTATGTGGAAATAAGTATCCTTAGAATATGTTCATAATTTTCACCTTTAAATTTCAATTCAATTTCCTTGGTTTTTTCAATTTCCTTTCCAAGTGAAATAAGAACTTCATTTTCTTCAGTAATTTTTATACTCACCTCATCACCCTTTTTCAACCCATTTCTTTCAATCCATTCCTTTGGTAATGTGACAATGTATGAAGCTCCTCCAGTTTTCTGAATCCTTCTGTACTCCATAAAAGATATAATCAATTAATTATTCAAAAAACTTTTGGATAATTTTAAAAAATTATTTAATTTTCTCACCATTAACTTTAAGCAAAATGATTCAATATTTTTATACGTCCGAAAAATTTTCAAAAGTATACGAGAAGATCTTACACTGTTTAACCTGATTATTCTTAATTCCATGGGCGTGATAGGATCAGGTTTTCTCTTTGCATTCCTTTACGCATCCTCCTATCTGGATCCTTTGGCTCTCTTTTTTTCTATATAAGACCAAGCAATTACGGAAATATAAGCATCGTTCCATTCCATGTGATTTCATAGTTTTTGCAAATGTTTCCCTATTCATATACTTCTGGTCCCAAAGATCTGGCAGTAGTACAAAATCCCTCGAGGAGTATATTCAATCAATAAAGAAACCATAATTTTTTTATATTTTATGAATAAACTATTTATGCCAAAAAATTTTTTATAAATTCATGGAAGAGAAAATAAAAGAAATAGCAAAAATTCTTTTAAATTCGCGATATGCAATAGCTTTGACAGGTGCAGGTGTATCAACAGAATCAGGTATACCTGATTTCAGAGGACCTGATGGAATATGGACAAAAAACCCTGAACTGGAAAGAAGGGAATATGAAATATATGGCAAATTCCTTGTTGATCCAAGGGGTTACTGGATTGAGGTTATGGAAGAAAGAAGAATTTTCGGGGGAATAGAAAATGCAATGCCAAACCCTTCACATTATGCCCTTGCAGAACTGGAAAGAATGAATATTATTAAATACATAATAACTCAAAACATTGACAATCTGCACCAGAAGGCAGGAAGCAAAAATGTTATAGATTTCCACGGTAACATTTCAAGGCTGAGGTGCATCAACTGCGGGAATGTTTATGATATAAAAGAATTTGATATTCAAAAGATTTTGAATGAAGGAAATGTTCCTTTATGCAAAAAATGTTCATTTCCATTAAAACTTGATGTTGTTTATTTCAACGAACCAATACCAAGGGATGTTTACAGAAAAGCTCTCTCTGAGGTAATTGAGTGCGATGTTATGATTGTGGCCGGTACATCTGCTGAGGTTTATCCTGCTGCTGAATTCCCTAGGATTGCAAAAAATAAATCAAATCCTGCAAAAATTATTGAAATAAATGCCGAGGAAACATCATTAA
>JAVRLI010000101.1:0-3789 GCA_031961525.1 Thermoplasmatota archaeon
TCAACATATCATATGGCAATTCATTGAATTCATTAACACCATTGAATTCAACCTATATGCTTCCATTCACACTTGATGCACCGGCAACCTGGTGCTTCACATACTACAACAGTAGTATTTCAGGATATTCACAGATTTCAGCCTGATTTTGAAAAATAGTTTAACAAATTTTTTATTGTATAATATGCCGGTATTGATATTATTGATATAAAAAGACCTGCAAAGAACATTATATCCGTGAGGAAGAAATAGGACGAAAGTATGCTGAAAATCGTTGCCATCAGTGGTTGTGCCCCTCCAATAACAAGGGCAACAAATGCATTAAATCTTCCAATCATTTCGTTGGGGACAACCTTTAAAAATATTGCATTCAATGGTATATTTAGCAAAGATACAAAGAAGCCCATTAAAAATGTTAAAAGGGGATCAATGTAAACAGATCTGCTAAATGAAATAAAAATCATGAAAATTCCAAGAATGAATATAAAAAAGCCAAGGTAAAGACTGTTTTCAAGTTTTTTTGCAATACTGTTCCCATACAATGCACCTATAAGACCGCCAACAGGGAATCCTATTATAAAGAGTGTGTAGAAAAATGAGTTTGATTTTAAAACGAAGTAAATCAAACCTGAACTGTAAACATCAATGGATATGAAAAGGCCATTTATAACAAGTACAACCAGAAGGAATGGAACGAATCTTTTAAGGAATTTTAAAACATCACCATAAGTGTATTTTTCAAATACTCTTTTATCGGATTTGTATGGCATATTGAAGAATATTGAAATTAAAGATATTGAGAATATTATATAGGGAAAATATTTTTGAAAAACTATGGAAACACCACCAAGTACAATACCAACAATACGTGAAAGGTTCATGCTGAACTGCATGTATGCTGATGCCTTTCCATAAAGGTTTTCATTTAGAATTTCCTTTGTTATTGTCTGGAACGCATCAAAGGTTATTGATGAACTTATTGATGATAAAAGATCAACAATGTAAATTAAAATAAGATCATTTGAAAATATAAGAAGGGAATATGAAAATGCGAGGAAAATTGTGGAGATAAAAATTATTTTTGATCTGTTGAATTTATCAAGCAGATATCCTTCAGGTATGAGAATTATAAAATAACCAAGCATTGAGAATGCAGGGATCATTCCTGCAAGGAACACGGATTTGTAATTAACAGCAATGATCCATATAAAATAAACAGCGAACATTGATAATGAGAGAAGGATTAAAAATTCAGCAAACCAGAATCTGAGAAATTTTTTATTTTTAATTAAACTTTCATCATTCATTCAAATTTCTTTAATGAATATTTATTAAAAAATTTTATGAAAAATTTAATAAATGTGAAATTAAATATGTTATTTTATGAAATTGCGTTTCATTGCAATTCTGATTGTTATCATTGCAATACTCGGTTTTATTGGACAGGATTTTTCAGTGCTTAATCCATACAACGGTGTATGGCAAACTGAAGGAAATGTTGTTTATAAAAATGAAACATTAAACATCCCGGGCTTATACTCAAATGTAACAATTTTTATGGACAACCAGGGTGTTGCGCACATAATAGCGAAAAATGACCATGACCTTTTCTTCATGCAGGGTTATTACAGTGCACAGAACAGACTTTTCCAGATGGAACTCCAGGTACTTGCAGCATCAGGTAACCTTAGTTCCATAATAGGTGAAAGTGCTTTAAGCTCCGATATTGCCATGCATATGATAGGCATTCCATTCATTGCCCAGAAAATA
This sequence comes from Thermoplasmatota archaeon, assembly GCA_031961525.1. Taxonomy (GTDB): domain Archaea; phylum Thermoplasmatota; class Thermoplasmata; order Thermoplasmatales; family ARK-15; genus JAVRLH01. The sequence goes on from JAVRLI010000101.1 coordinate 1,771, forward strand.
TTGAACAATTACAGGGAAAATTTCCCACAGTATTATGAAATTTTGCAGTATTACTGTGATGGTATAAATGCATACATAAATTCTACAAATTCCTATTCACTTGGTTTTAAACTTTTGAATATGAAACCGTTTTTATGGTCACCGATACTTGTTATAGACTGGAACCTCTACATGGCTTGGTCACTTACAACAGGAGCAATTGAACCACTTTTATCATCATTATTCTATGCTGAATTCGGTTACAATCAATCAATGGAAATATGGCCATTTTATCCATATTTCACCGAAAACCTCACACTGGTTCCGGGTAACGGTGAGGTGAACGGTTACAGCCTTGAGGACCAGGGCATTGATCCTGATTATTTATGGTCACTTAACTGGTATGATGAATGGGCAACGGGCATTGATCCATCATCTTTAAAAAATCTTGAAAATTTAATTAAATCTGCAATTTCAAACATATCCGATCCATACCTTTCAGAATTCCAGTCGACATTGAAGAATTCTATTGGAAGCAATAGCTGGGTAGTTACATCCAGGCTAAGTGCCAACGGTCATCCCATGCTAGCAAACGATCCGCACTTACAGTTATTTGCTCCCTCCCTATGGTTACCCATGCAGCTGAAGGATCCCAACTATAATGTTACGGGCTGGAATCTTGTTGGTACTCCGGGTATTCTTATAGGGCATACGGAAAATACAGCATGGGGATTAACAACGCCTGAGGGTAACAGTGCAAACGATTACCTTGAAATTCTGAATGGAAACAATTATTTATTCAATGGAACATGGCATAAAATGGAGATTGAAAATTACACACTGCTTGGAAAAAAGTATTCTGTTTATTTCACAAACAATGGTCCTTTGATTTCAAGAATTGGAAATTTTGGTATTAGTTTAAACTGGGCAAATGGTGATTTTGGCTATGATTTACTGGCAGAACTCATGCTTGATAGATCAAACAATTATTCTGATATGATGAACGCCTTGAAATACTGGGGAGCTCCACCACAGAATTTTGCTCTAGTTTCAATTAACCATGCTGGTTATATTACGGCGGGCACATATCCAACAATAAGGGAAATTTTACCCGATGGAAAAAGTGTTCTTGTTGTTGGATCAAGATCCATTTTAAATGGGTCTTTGGTTGAATATGAACCAAATGGTAAGGTTCCATACAATTATCTTCCTCAAACAATGGATCCATCAAGGGGTTTTGCATTTGCACCAAACCAGCCAACGGTTGGAAAGAATTATCCATACCCGTTCATTGGCGGTTACTGGTCCTCAGGTGGAAGGGCAATGGCAATCTATTCCTACCTTAACGGTAAGGATAATTTAACCATTCATGACATGATGGCTCTTCAATCAAATCTAACGGATTACTGGGCAAAGTTGTTCAAACCATATATTGTTAATGCTTTGAATGGCATGACAATGAATAAAACGGAAAATCAGGCATTCAACGCCCTTGTTTCCTGGAACTGTAATGCGGATTTAAACAGTACGGGCATGACAGTTTACTGGTATTTCCTAGGCGAACTTTATAACCTAAGCTTTGAAAGAATTTATTATGAACACAACCTTTCTGGTTTTATTTTACCATTCACAACAACAATAGTTTATCTGGCAAAAAATGATCCCAAGTCATTCTGGTTCAACGGAAACTTTACACAGATGGCAAGGGAATCTTTCATAAGGGAAGTAACATTCCTTTCAAAGAATATTGGAAACAATGTAAGTGACTGGAAATGGGGAAAAGTACACGTTCTTGAAATTTACAGCCAGACAGGTATTCAATCTTTATCCATAGGCCCCATACCGTTCTACGGTGATGATCATACAATTAGTGTTGGTTCCTCTTCCTATGATCTTAAAATACCATTGATTGTTACTGTTTCATCATCACTAAGATTGATAGCCTGCCCTGGTAATTCAACATTTTATGGAATTTTCCCCGGTGGTCCAAGTGAAAATATATTGAGTGCGTATTTTTCAAACCAGCTTGAAATGTGGTAC
>JAVRLI010000102.1:0-3720 GCA_031961525.1 Thermoplasmatota archaeon
GCCCTTTGATCTGGCAGTTTTTACATAATCCTGGTTCATGCTTTCAACCATACTTGCGCGCATGTACCTCATTATGGGTGCGATTGTCGTAAAGGCAAGTGTTGTTGCGGGAAGAATAACATGCCTTACTGCTGAAAAAAAGACAGGTAGATTTCCATGTATTAAAGCATCTATCATCATAATATGCGTTGGATATGAAATACCATTTTGAACCCAGCTCAGGTTTGCTATAAGGCTAGCATCAACGGTTCCGGAAAGGGGCAGGATATCAAAGCTCGGGCTTATTGTAGTTGTTGCAAAGGCTAGGCTAAGAACCTGCGCGAGCCAGAAAACAGGAAGGGAAATACCAACAAATGCAATTACCCTTGTTATCTGGTCTGTCAAACTATCCTTTTTAACGCCTGCAACAGTACCTGCAGGAATTCCTATCAGTACAGCAATAACAAATGCAACTATACTGAGCTGTATTGTGTTTGGCAAAAATAATGTGATTGCATCGGTAACCGGTCCAGTATATATTGCAGTTCTTGTGTATCCCCAGTTACCCTGGAATAGACCCACGAGGTAATAGTAGTACTGTACCCATAATGGGTCGTTAAGGTGGAATTCCTTAACCAGTTCATTATATTGAACCTGATACGGTAAGTGTGGATTTATATATGCAGAAATTACAAGCTGAATACCACCTGCTCTGCTTAGTATAAAAACAATCAGTGTCAATCCAATAAGCGTTGGTATCAGCATCAATGTTCTTCTTATCAGGTATGCGGACAGTTTCATTAATCCTGTCACCTTCTTTTAAGACCCATAAAATGTTTTTTTATTTAAGCATTTCCCATAAATATTTAAATAAAAAAATAAAAATAATTTATTAAAAATTCATCCCTTTGTTAAATAGAAGTATAATGTGTCACCGCCACCACCGATCATTGGATTCTCTTCATACTGAACTCCATGCAACCATGGTGCATAGAACCAGAATGCATTTGATTGGAATGTGTAAACGAATAATGTTAAATTCACAGCTATCTGTTCTGCCTGATCGAAGAGGTGTATTGCAAGTGTTTCATTTGCGGTGCTATCAGCTTCGAGTATAAGATCTGTCATTTTCTTCCATTCCTGTGCTTCCTGTGTGTAACCCCATGCCATTAAGTTGGTGTAATTCCATCCATTTGCTGCAGGATATGTTCCGCCTTCCAGGTACATTGCGTTTACATAATCAGATGGATATGGATAGTCGGGTGCCCATCCTAACAGATAGATAGGCATTGGATTGTCACCCGGAACCATGTTACCTATTGTGGCAGAGAATGTCTGATAAACAGGTGCTGCATGTATATTTGGATCCATTGCAGTAAGATTCTGTGCCCACATGGCAGCGGCTGCATAGTCAATGGGATCTCCAGCATATATTATTATTGGAATGTTTACGCTCACATTGTACATTCCAGATTGCATCATAAACTGTTTTGCAAGTGTAAGATTATATACAGGAACATTTGAAAGATTCTCTGGAGGAACATAGCCAATCATGCCTTTGGGTATTATTCCTGTGTAATGGAAACCGAAGTTTGCATGGTATACTTTGTTACCAAGTACATTGTCAATATAGTTTGTGTAGTTGAATGCATATGCAAATGCCTTTCTGACAAGAGGATTTGCGAAATAGTTGGAAGGCATATGGTATTGTGTGCCGTAAAGTTGCTGCATCTTTGTTACATTAACGTTCCATACGAAGTTAAAGAAGAAGTTTGAGAGTGTTGGGAAGAAGTATATGTTCAATTTACCCTGTGATTGAAGTGAAGAAGCTATTGGATAATCGGATGTTGGCAATCCGGTTGTTATATCGGATTGACCATTTTCCATCATCAATAATGCTGTTTCAGGATCCTTCACCCATTGTATATATACCTTAAGTGTTGGAACCTTGTTGTAGCCAGGAACACCAGGAATTGGAACATAGTTTGGATTGGGTGCAAGAACAATTGATTGTCCAGGGAGGCATGATTGAATCATATAAGGACCGGATCCCATTGTATTGAAACGCACGTACTGATTATAGTTTGCCTCATTTCCAAATTGGGTGTAATTCAAAAAGCCTGAAGGCGTAAATTCTATGCCTGCTCCATGCTGTGCAAGCCATTTATAATCAACGACTCCTGCTCCAAGGTCAAAGGCAACATAATACAGAAATGCTGGATCAGGTTTCAAAAGATGGAATGTTATACTCTGCGTTGCATTGTTGTATGTTATGGCCTTTGTTATATTTGTATATAGTGATTGTCCATCGGACCAGTTCAAATCCCATCCACCACCGGGTAAAAGATCCTGCGCAAGAATCCAGCCTGCTGTGCCAGGATATCCGGTCATGAAGAGTAATGTTCTTACCATGCTTGCATATACATCAAACACTGTCACAGGGTCTCCGTTTGCAAATTTCAATCCTGATCTTATATAGAAAGTGTAATTCAAACCATCGGGGGAAATGAGACCATTGGCCATGGATGGTATCTGGTTTGCCACTATTGGCACGAATTGGGTTGTACTTGATCCATTGTATGCTATCAATGTTTCATAGACATTTGCTATTATCTCAAAACCTACTGTTTCATAGTCTATTGCAGGATCAAATGAATATGGACCTCCAGGCACAACCTCCGCAACATTTATCACACCTGGTGATGGAACATTTCCAGGTCCTTTTAATATACCAACGGTTTGAACATTTGATGCAACAACTATTGTGCTCATGGTTGTCATATTATAATGCTGTCCGCTCAAAACCTGTGACATATAACTTGTTGGTAAATAGATTATGGATGTTGTATTGTTTACAACAAGATCATTCATGAAATTTGTCTGGTTGTAAGATATCAATGTTAATGATACTGTATAAATACCTGGATTGGAATAGGTGTGCGTAACAACTTTGCTCAAAAACGACCCTGTTGTATTGTTGTATTCAACAGGATAAATAGCAGAATTTCCATCACCGAAGTTTATAACATAATATGCAAGTGACCAGTTTGCTGCAGTTGGTGGCTGCAGGAATGATAGTAAAAATTCAGCATTCTTATTTAATCCAAATATTGGTGCATTTTTGTTTAAAGTTGTGTTGAACGTTATAACTGGCTGTGAAGTTTCACTTGCCACTGATGGTGAAACCTGAGGAGCTGTTACTGTTACTGGAAACAGATTGGCAAGGTTTGTTACATATCCTGCCGAATTGGAGGCATTTACTTCAACAAGGTAAGATCCTGCATATTGATATTTATGATTAACAGTAAATCCTGTTGCCGTAGAACCATCACCGAAGTTCCATGTTACGGATGTTGCATTTCCCGTAACCGTTGCAGTAAATGTTATTTCACTTCCCGCAGGTGCAAGTTGAGTGGATGCTGATACAGAAACTGCTGTTGGTGCTGAAACAGTTGTTGTGGTTGGTGGTTTTTGCATCATTATTGCTATTGCTGCTATTACTACAATAATCACTACCACCACAGCTATGATAGCTGCTGTTGTTTTGTTCATATTATCTACCTCTTGTGCAATGATGAAACAAATCAATGTACAGTATAAATATTTTGGTTCAATTTTAAAAAATCTGTGGTAAAAATAATGGAAAGATTTATAAACTGAATTGTTAATTATGACAAATGTCAGACAAAATTAAATATTTATATGACAGGTGGTAAAAATGGCCTGGGACATGTTATTGAA
>JAVRLI010000103.1:0-3712 GCA_031961525.1 Thermoplasmatota archaeon
CGATCTCAATCATTTATTCAACAGGATGAAGAAAATTCAATTCAGATTTTCAGGAATTTTTTTTTAAAAAATTTTTCCGTGGAAAATAGACAAATTTATGCTTTCTTTGAGTATTTATAATTAAAAAATAATATTTTTTAAGTGCTTGATGCCTAAAAAATTACCAGGGCACATTCTTCTTTCCAATTCTATATCCAATTATATTCACAGCCCTGTGAAGTAAAGGTGTTATAACGATTAGTGTGATAATTCCTGGCAAATTCCACACATACATGAAAAATTCTATTGGATAAAAGATGTAAAGGAAAAGAAGTGAAATTAAAAGGAATGGGTATTGGTCAAGAAGGAATGCGTTGCTTCCGCTTTCAAATCCAATCCTTCTTTTAATGAATGAACCAGTTGCATCACCTATCATGGAACCTGCTGATATAACCAAGGGAATGATGAACATGCTTAAATCATGCGAAAATGGTGGAAAATAGGGATTGTTGATTAAATAGGCAATAATATTTTCAATAATCCCAACAATGTACCCTGAAAATATTCCCCCGAAGAAACCCCTCCAGGTTTTTCCCTTACCAAGTATTCTCCTACCATCATAAAAGTTTTTTTCAAAATCCATGGGCGTTTTACCCTTAAATAAAACGGCCGCAGGATTTGCAACATATGCGGGAAGCATGTACCACAGAGCGTTTATTATTTCAACAAGCATTTAAATCACAATTGAAAACAACTAATAAATATTTTCCAGAACATGGTTCAAAATTTCAATGGATCCTTCAGAATATTTCTTTTCTGAATGGAATGTTGAAATTTTTACAAGACTTTCAATAGAGTTTCCAACAGTGAACCTGTATTTTGCAATTTCAAACATGGGCAGATCATTCTCACCATCCCCCATTACACCTGCTTCATCACTCTTAATTTTATAAAATTCAAGAACATTCTTAAGACCCCAGCCCTTGTCAATTTCTAAAGGTAAAATGAGAACACTGTCAACATTTGTAACGAATTTTATTTCTTTGAAATCGGAAAAAATTCTTTTCAATTCATCAATCTTTTCAATTGGCAGGGAAATGATCATTTCACCGCTGATGTATTCCATACCATTCTCATCTAGAATTTTCCTAACATTTTTCACAATATTTTCATGTTTTTCGTTGAAAAGTTTTTTGTGTGAGCCATTATAGAGAAAATAACCGTTCTCATAAACAATGAAATCAAAATAATCCTTAATATTTTCAATCTTTCTCCATCTTCTTCCAGTAATGATGCCAAACTTTACACCCTTTTCCCTTATTTTCTCTATCAGGGGCAAAAGAGAAAAGTCAAAGTTCAAATTTTCATCCGTGAGAACCCTATCGTAATCTGATCCAATTAATTTGATCAACATATTTGGTGAAATGATCATGGGTATTAATGTTTAATCCTTCTCTTTTTCTCAAGAAAAAAGTTTAATAGATCTTTTACATTCTTTTCCAAATGTGCCGCCGTAGCTTAGCCGGTGGAGCGCTCGGCTGTTAACCGAGTGGTCGTCGGTTCGAATCCGACCGGCGGCGCTGTGATCTATAAGTGCAACGATATTAATATTGATGATCTTTCAGAGTATTTAAAACACGATTTTGCTGTTATTCCAGCCGATACTCTTTATGCACTTTCAATATGGGTTTTTTCAGATAATGCTGAGAAAATTTATGAAATAAAGGGTAGAAAAAAGGATGTGCCTGTTCCCATTGCCCTTTTTGATTTTAATAATATTCAAGAATATGTATATCCTCATCCTCTTGTTGAAAAAATAATAAAAGAAGATTGGGGATACCTTGTTACCTTTGTCCTAAAAAATAAAAAAATACCATATAACCTTGTTGGTGAAACAGTAGGTATTAGATTCCCTAAAAATGAAATAATAAGAAAAATAGTTGAAAAAATAGGACCCATAACGATCACAAGCGCAAACAAACATGGAGGAAAGAATCCTGTAAATGTTGAGGACGCATATTCACAGCTTGGTGAAACAATTAAAATATATGTTGACTGCGGATCATGCCTTGGTATACCATCAACTGTAATAGATCTTACATCACAAAAACCAAAGCTTATAAGGGAGGGGGCAGTACCATTTAAAAAGGTGATGGAAATTTATGGACCAGAATGAAATTGAAAAGTACATAAAGGCAGGAAGAATAGCTGGAGAGGCCATTAAACTGGGTAAGAATTTAATAGAGGAGGGAAAAAGGGCGGAGGATGTGGCTGATGAAATAGAAAGTTTTATTATAAAAAGTGATGCAAAACCTGCATTCCCGGTGAATTTAAGTGTTAATGATGAGGCAGCGCACTATACACCATCAAGAAATGATACAAGAATATTCAAAAAGGGTGATGTAGTCAAGCTTGATCTGGGTGCGCATGTGGATGGTTACATTGCGGATACGGCAATTACAATAGAGATTGGAGGAAACGATAAAAAGAGTTTATCCATGGCATCAGAGACAGCACTCAGAACAGTTATAAATTCCATAAGACCGGGTATTGAAACATGGGAACTGGGATCAATTATTGAAAGGGTTATTGAATCCTTCGGTTATAAACCAATATACAACCTGACAGGCCATCAGGTATCAAAATTTGTTCTCCATGCAGGTATTTCAATACCTAACTATAATGATGGATCAAGGAAATCTCTTTATTCGAATATGGCTGTAGCGATTGAACCCTTTGCAACGGATGGATCCGGTTACGTAAAGGAAACAAAATTCGGAAACATTGCCCAGATTATAAAAATAAATGATGAAACAAAAAGGATTTTTGAAGAGTATAACAATTTACCATTTTCAACAAGATGGATTTACAGGGATTTCAGGGATCCCGAGCATATAATGGATATTGTTATGAAAAGTAAGGATATTTACAGATTCCCGATTCTAAAGGAGAAAGCAAAAGGTACGGTTTCGCAGCACGAACATACAATTTTATTGCTCAAAGATAGAATAATTGTTACAACCGAAATTTAAATTTTGGAAAAGTTTATTAAAGAAATAATAATTAAGTGAAATGAAAATTGATAGAATGTGACATATTATGAATCCAGATCAGGTTGTTCAAAAACTCGGTTTGATCGGTGCGGCATTGATTAGGAAGGATGGTACGGTAGTTAAGAATATACTACCTGATGGTATAGATAAGGAAACATTCTCTGTAATGTGCGCAACAATATATGGTGCTGCAGTTACTGTTTATGGTGAAATGAAATACAAAGAACCAACAGAGATATATATGGAAGGGCAGGAGGGATATGTAGTTCTTTTTCCATACGATTCAAGACATTTCTGGTCATTGATTATTCCTTCAAACAAGGATGTAAAAAAATTAACTGAAGAGTTCATTGAAAAAACAAAAGAATGAATGAAATTAGGTATATTTACAATTTGCTCTTCCAAAGGTTTGGATCACAGCACTGGTGGCCTGGCGAAACGAAATTTGAAATTGTTGTTGGAGCTGTACTTACACAGAACACATCGTGGAAAAATGTTGAAAAATCCATCAAGGAACTTAAAGATAATAACCTTATGAAATTTGAAAAAATTTTGAACGTTGATGAGAGTGATCTTCAGGAAAAAATAAAATCTTCAGGTTTTTATAAACAGAAAGCTCAAAGATTGAAAAACCTTGTAATGAAAATTAAAGAGAAATATGGAACATTTGAGAATTTTCT
>JAVRLI010000104.1:0-3769 GCA_031961525.1 Thermoplasmatota archaeon
AAGGTAACCTGTTGAAAATTCCAAGATCAGGCATTTTTAATAGATCTTTCTTTGAAAATACAGGACCATCAACACATACCCTAAAACCGTTTATTGAGCATGAATCGCATATCCCGATACCGCATTTCATATATCTTTCAAGACTTGCCTGTATGTTCACATCCCTATTACCAAGCAAATCTATAATTTTCCTCAGCATCTTTTCGGGTCCGCAGGCATAAACTGAATCTATATTTTCAATGTTAATTTCATCTGTAACAAGTCCTTTTTTACCAAGTGATCCATCTTCAGTAAAAATAAAAACATCTCCATATTTTTTTAATCTTTCAAAGAAAAATACATCATTTTTATTTTTAAAACCAATCAAAATAGTTTTTTTCTTAAATTTTGATTTTTCTATGAATGGAGCAAGTGAAGCTATACCTGTACCGCCTGCAATAAAGAGAGCATTTTCACCATATTCCCTGTAACCATTACCAAGTGGGCCGCGAATGAATATTCTTTCACCTTCCTTCATTTCCGATAGCTTTTTTGTACCATTTCCAAGAACCTTAAAGGTAAAACCAGGATGATCAACATAGGAAAAGCTCATGGGAAATTCATCTATTCCAGGTAACCAGATCATTGCAAACTGTCCCGGCAATGGTTTTATTGATAAATCTGTTTTTATTGTAAAAACATCTTTATTTTCCTGGACTTTTTCAACAATTTTAACAGGTATGAACATTATTTCACCGCCAGACCTGAAAATTCTTCAATTTTTGAAAAATTTTCTTTTATCATATAATCCTCAATTCCAGAAAGGATTTCTTTGAAAATATTAAGACCTCTATAATAAATTCCGGAACCTATCTGAACAGCATTTGCACCCGCAAGGATGTATTCAACAGCATCCTTCCATGTTAAAATTCCACCAACACCTATTATAGGTATATTCATCTCCTTTCTAACATCGTATACGGCCCTCAGACCTATGGGTTTAATACCTGGCCCTGAATAACCACCGATAATGTTCGATAATACAGGTTTTTTTGCATAAACATCTATTGCAATTGCCCTCACTGTGTTTATTAAAACAAGTGCATCGGCTTTACTGGCTGACTTTGCAATTTCAACAATATCCGTTACATTTGGTGTTAGTTTTGCAAAAACAGGTATATTCACACTTTTCTTTACTTCTTTTATAACATCTTCAACAGCATCCGGATCCTGTCCTATTTCTGAACCATAACCCTTCACATGGGGACAGGATAGATTCAATTCTATACCATCAACTCCATAATCTTCCATAATCTTTGCAAGATATGGAAATTCATCCACTTTTCCAAATATGGATCCTATAACAGGTACATTCCCTTTTTTTGCTGTTTTTATTTCTTCCTTAAAATTTTTTATACCTGGATTTGCAAGCCCAACAGCATTTATCAATCCATGCTCAAGGTCAACAACGGTTGGATTGTTATATCCTGCCCTTTCCTCCATACCAATGGATTTTGTAACAATTCCTCCCGCACCCGCTTTGGCTATTCTAAGCATTGTTTCTCCCTGTTCATCAAGTATTCCGCTTGCAAGTATGAGAGGATTCCTGAATTCTATACTCGAAATCTTAACTCTAAGATCCATCGTATAGTGTAAAGAATATTGCCCTATAATATTTTTTATCTTTTTAAAAAATTATGAAGAATTTTTATAATATTGTATTGAAAAACTGGTTCCGAGCCAGGTGATTGATATTATGATCAAAAGAATGTTTTTTATGTAAAATAGGCCCAAAAAGAAGATTATTGCAGGTATAATGTAAAGGAGAATTATTCCGAGTATTTCTGTTGAATCCATAAAAATCAAAAAGAAGGAAAAGTTTTATCCGAAGAGTGCACCAAGTCCTGCGAGTGCTTCCTCTTCTTCCTTCTTCTCTTCCTTCTTTTCCTGCTTCTTTTCCTCTTTCTTCTCTTCAGCCTGTGCGGGTGCCTGTGGTGCAGCAGCTGCGGGTGCGAATGTTGTTGCCTTTATTGCCTCATCAATGTTTATTCCCTCAAGTGAGCTCACAAGAGCTTTTATCCTTGCCTTGTCCGGTTCGCCACCTGCAGCCTTAATTATAGCTTCCACTGCCTCTTCCGTTATCTTCTGACCCATAGAATGCAGGATCAGCACACTATACACATATTCCATTTTACATACCTCCTTTTTGATTCATTCCTAACTTATTGTTTAAGTTAGTAGCCTGAACATTTGCCTTTGCCAGTAATATGGGTATTGTTTCCCTGGAGAAATAGTTTATGTTAATGCCAAGTGAAAGTGCATCAAGGTATGCCTGTGATATAAATATTGGAATTGTTGATTTTGTGAAGTATTTAACGTTGAGTGAAAGATTAAATGCATTCCTTGCGGAGTTCTTTATGTCCTCAAGTATTTTGTTCTCATCAACCTCAAGTATATCCCTATTATATATTATACCATCCTCATAGAATGCCCTTATGTCAAGTCCAACTGGAATTGGCCTTATATCAAGTTTTGCAAGCATCTGGGCAACTTCCCTGCTTATCTTTTCACCTTTTTTCACCACAACAGTATCCTTTTTTATAACAACCTTTCCCTTCTCTATAGAAGCTGGTATACCCACCTTCTGTAAATCGCTCACAATCGGTCCTGGCTTGAAATCCGTTTCTCCGGCTGGAACAACAATATCTTCGGGTGCAATCTCACCACCCTTTGGTGGTGATTTTGTTCTTGATTTTTCAACAATTTTTGCAAGTTTAAATGGATTTGCATTACTCAATACAATTGCACTCTGATCCTGTATGAACTTTGAAAGTTCATCCAGATTCTTTTTCTTTGATGATGCATTTTTTAACGCTATAGCTATTAATGTATTTTTGTTCACTATAAGCTTTGCGGATCCCCTTAAACTCCTTCTTATATTGTTTATCTCCGTTCCAGGTATACCCCTTATTCCAACAATACCAACAACTGAACTTTCCTCAATAAGTTTTGTCAATTCTTCAACGGTTTCCTGGTTTACCTTAGATACCATATCACTTCACCTCTATTTTGAATGCAGGACCCATGGTAGTTTTAACGTAAACAGAATCTATGTTTCCCGTTCCCTTTTCAAGCTTCTGTGTAATCTTCTTTAAAACTTCCTGAATGTTTTCAGCTATGTCCTCCGGTTTCATATCCTTTGTTCCAACTGGAACATGGAAAGTTCTTCTTTCTTTGCTTCTTGCCCTAACAGTTCTTTTTAGGTTCTGTATCAAACCTGTTGGATCGGATCCTGGTGGTATGGGTTTTGGCATTTTACCTCTGGGTCCAAGAACCACACCCAGCTGTTTTCCAATCTTTGTCATTAATGGTGCCTCGGCAAGAAAATAATCGTACTGGTTTGCAAGTTTCTTTGCATTTCTTTTATTTTCAGCAAGTTTGTCAATTTCTTCAGGTCCAAGAACAAGGTCTGCTGAATTTTTTGCTTTAAGAGCTGTTTCACCTGATGCAAAAACCGCCACCTTTATTGGTTTTCCCCTTCCTTTTGGTAGTATTATTTCCTCATTTATTCTCTTTTTTGGATCTGAAAGATCAACATATTTCAAATTAATTGCAAGATCAACACTCTCTTTGAAATTCCTCTGTTTCGAATTTTCTATCGCCTTTTTTACGGCTTCAACGATTTCCTTGTCCATAATATTTTACCTCCTGTAGTACAAGCGAGCCTATGGCTCTCCTACAGTCTTAATTCCTTCAATTCCAAATTGTATTTATACTTTTTCATTCAATG
>JAVRLI010000105.1:0-3761 GCA_031961525.1 Thermoplasmatota archaeon
AACATTTATTTTTTAAATAAAAATTAAAAAAAAATTAAGGGTTTTCATTTACTCCTTTATTGTAGGGCAAAATAAGTTTTTCTGTTTTTGCCGATTCCTCCCAGTATTTCCATTCTTCTTCCACAGACCTATCGATCAGATCCATTTCCTCCAGTGTAAGGTGTGAGAACCTTCCCTGTCTTCTCAGATATTCGCTAACATGTTTCCTGGGGTTTGGTTTGAAGTTAAGTTTGAATTTTCCATTGTCCAATTCCCATAGAACCCACAGACCCGTTTCCACAGCAAGCCTTGAAAGGTTTGGTGTATCATATTCTGCCGTATACCATCCCTTGGGGCATGGTGTTAGGAGGTGGATCAAAGATGGGCTATCCGATTTAAGTGCTTTCTGCACCTTTACCATAAAATCCATTGGAGGCCATAGTGTTGCCGTTGCCACATACTTAACATTCTCATGTGCTGCAGCAAGCAGGGCAACATTTTTCTTGTATCTTTCATTTCCTATTTTGTGCACCTTTCCAGCAGGTGTGAATGTTGTTGTTGCACCCCATGGTGTTGTACTTGAAGCCTGTATGCCCGTGTTTGCATAGGATTCGTTATCATACACAATGTAGAGCAACCTTGGATAATCGTAACTGAGACCCATGGATAGGCCAGATAGACCTATATCTGCCATTGCGCCGTCCCCGCCAAACACTATAACATTCACCTCCTCCACTTTTCTTTTTCCCTTTTTCATTAATGACCTGAGTGCTGCGGCCGTACCAACACCTGCCGCACCACCACCTCCTAGCTGCGTATGGTACCATGGTACGGCGTAGGGTGAGGTTAAAAACTGATGTGCATTTGCAACATACATGCATCCTGTTGGGCCTATAAATATTGTGTTTGGTCCAGAGGCCTTTGAAGCAAGCCTGTACGCGAGTGCCGGTCCGCAACCCGCACATGTTCTGTGTCCGGATGTGTAATAATCCTCAGGAGGTATTTCCTTAATGTTCTTTATTTCAATCATATATCTTCACCCCTTAATGTAAGCCAGTGTACTTTCTTCTCAACACTCTTTCTTTCACCCGCCTCCACTACCTTCTTTGCAACTTCATTGAAATGATTTACCTTTGGCTCTCTTCCTCCAAGGAATAGGAAATCCTGCAATAGTGGTCTGGATCCCGCCTCGTAAAGTGTTGTTGCCACCTCATGGTAAAGTGAACCTGTATAGTATGGTGATCCAAAAGAATAACCGAATTCAACAATACCCACGCTCTTCAGACCATCAAGAATATTTAGAAGTTCATTTGCTGGGAACGGTCTTATGTACCTTAATCTTACGGTTCCTATTTTTACACCTTCATTCCTCAATCTCTCCGCAACAAGATCTATATCCTTCATATATGCACCCATGCTAACGATTGCAAACTCTGCATCCTCCATATTTTTAGTCTCTATAAATGGAGGATATGTCCTTCCTGTATAGTTTGAATAATCCTTCCATGCATCGACTATTACATCCCTTGCCCTTTTCATTGAAACATCGATTAACTTTCTCTCCTCCGGTCCTATCAATGATGGTGCAATATGCATTGCCTTACTGACGGGTCCATCCAGAGGATCTATTCTGTGCAACGGTCTGTAAGGTGGAAGAAAGTTTGTCAATTGTTCCTTTGTTGGTGGATATATTGGTGTTGCAATATGTGTTATTACAGCACCATCAACAGTAACAAAATGTGGCAACGATACTCTCGGATCCTCTGCAACCCTGTAGGCAACAACAGTCATATCCGTTGCCTCCTGTACACTTCTTGACCAGGAAATGATCCATCCATAATCCCTGAACATAAGTGCATCGCTCCATTCCATTCCAAAGTTCCCAGGATCATCAAGAGCCCTTGTTCCAATCACACCCACTATAGGTACCTGACTTAATCCTGCAACTGTAATCGCTTCAGCTGCATATGCAAGACCAACACCGCTGCTTGTCACAAAAACCCTCGCACCTGTTGCACATGCATGCTTTACAACTTCAAACTGGCTATGTTCAGAATCGGCAACGATCAATTCAGCGTTAAATTCACCATCTGCAAGCATTGATGCAAGTGCATTCAATATTCCTGTTGCTGGTCTTATTGGGTATGCGGCAATAACATCCACATCCGCAACCTTAACAGCCTCTGCAATTGCTCTCGCCCCATTCCATACCTTCATTTTAGGTTTTTCAACACTTATTGCCTTTGGCATATTTTTCACCTCTCAGAATCCATATTCACGCGTCTCAAGGCGTATTGCTGGTGTTTCCTCATCCTTAAGCCCTTCAAGATATTCAAGCTCAGGAACCATTGTTATTGCCTTTGTTGGGCATACAACAGCACAGGTTGCACACCCTTTACAATAGAAATAGTCAACCTTTATGGGACTGAAATCTATGGCACCATCAGGGCAGTATAGATGGCAGAGTTTACAATCAATGCACTTTTTCATATCTATCACAGGTCTTGTAAACCTCCAGGGTGTTGTGAAGCCAACATTTCTCTTCCCTTTTTCCGGTCCAAATTCAATTAGACCTGGAACCAGAACCTCCCATCTTGGCATTGAGGAAATTCTTTCAGAGTAACTTTTTGCGTTTGCGGCAGCATACTGGTAACGATAGTATTCCTTCTGTGTCATCGGTTTACCTGTAAATTCCGGTAAATTCCCTTTTTCATTCTTTTTACCGAACATTTCAGTTTCCTCAGCCTTTATCTTAACATCCATAACCTTTGCATTTTCGTATCCTTTTTTAACCGAATCACTTTTTTCCTCTTTCCCCAGCATTTCAAGTGCCTTCAGGACATCGTCTATGGAGATTTTTTTCCATCCTTTTGCAAGTGCACCCAGTAACGGGAAGGCAAGACTTGAATCTATTTTTCCAGCGCTTATTGTAACAACCCTACCGTTCCAGTCCTGTGAAAGGTTGTATTTTTTCACAAGTCTCACAACTTCCTCGGGTTTTAATGAAGTGTTCACCACAAGCACAGCATCTTTTTTTGCACCATCAAAAAGAAGTGCTCTCTGTGATGTTTTTTCAACAAGAAGGTTGGAAGAAAATAGTGTAATGGCATTCCACAGTTCTCCCTCCGGTTCCACCTCCTCGTGCAAAAGTACCGGGACATCCGGATTTCCAAATACTGTATAGAATATCATTGGTAAATAGTTCCTTTCCGGACTATCATCGTATCTCATGTAATAGTAGGATTCGATACCTTTCACAACACCTACCTGTGCAAGAATTGAATGAAAGGTTGTCATATCGCCTGTGTGTATCACCCCAAGTCCATGGCCCACAACCCAATCGAGGGATTCGTATTCTCCATGGAATACACTTAGAAAAGATCCCTTTCCATTAATATTCTTTTTTCCTGGCATTTTTAATCACTGTTTTCCTTTATGTTATAATGTTTAATTAATTTTTATTAAAACATGTTCAAATTCTGATAAAAATCCTGAAAGAAGTGCCGTGGGCCGGGATTGAACCGGCGGCCTCCAGATCTTCAGTCTGGCGCTCTCCCAGCTGAGCTACCACGGCACATGGGGTAATTGTTTAAATTCTAAATAAAACTTTTGATTATAAGTATATAGTTTTTGTTGAATTTTTTTATTATTAATTTTATATCAGGTTTTTCAAGGTTTACAATTTTCTCTGGCATTTCTCTTTTTATTATATCCCCTATAATTCTATTGTATTCCATACTGTTTTGCATTTTTGACCTTACAGCAAAGCTTTCAAATTCAAA
>JAVRLI010000106.1:0-3608 GCA_031961525.1 Thermoplasmatota archaeon
AACATAAACAATACTTTTGTGTAGATCCATTGATATAAAAATTGCTGGGAAAACAATTATTAGGGTTAAAAGGAAAAGACCATATGTTTTTGTTCCTGTTAATTCCTGCGAGTAGAGCAATTAATAAGAGGAAAATTGCCCTTCCTGTGCTCCCTCCCATACCATTGATTCCAAGGGCTGAAACGGATTTATCCTTGTAATAATAGTTGAGGAGCAGAGACCCAACCGGATGATATATTGTTGAAAAAAACACCTACAAAAAACATAATGGTGGATATTCCAAAAAGTGCAAAATCATAAGGGAAGGGTATGATGAAAAGTATGAATGTGAGATCCAAGGCAAGAAGTCCAAGACCCATGAAAAGTCCTTTTCTTTTTGTTTTATCTATAAATCTTCCCATAAATGGTGAAGTCAATCCATTACCTATGTAATACATGGCCAAAATGATTCCGTTCTGAAAGTATGAAAAATTATAAACCTAATCGAAGAATAAAACAAGGTATGATGGAAGAAATGTTAAACCCTCTTCTATGAAATGACCGATTGTTGTATCCACCAGTATTCTTTTTTCATCCATTTGCAGGGGTTCAAACATTAAATATTTATAAAATTTTAGCAAAAAGTTTTATTATGGATGTTGAAATGAAAAATTATGTTAATGGAAACATTCACAATTTTCAATGGCATAACGTTACGGGATGAAATAAAATTGAAATCCTTGGGTTTTAGAACCTGGGATGATTTGTTAAAAAATGATGAAATATCAAAAAATAAAAAGCTTGTAAGGGAAATAAAAAAGGCAAAGAAAAAGTATAAAAAGAGCGATGTAAAATACTTTTTGAAAAGGATTCCGAAGAATGAAAGGTGGAAAATACTTGGTGATTTTCATGATAAAATGTGTTTTCTTGACATAGAGACAACTGGTCTCGAGAATAAAACTCTCACTGTTCTTGGAATATGCGATTATGAAAAACACTACAGGGTATTTGTGAATGGTATAAACTTTAAAATTGGTGAGATTTTAAAAATACTTAAAAATTGTAAAATTATTGTAACATTTTACGGAACCAAATTTGATATTCCTTTTCTAAGTGAAAATTATAAAAGGATTGGAAAAAGGCTTGAAAAAATTTACCATGTTGATCTTTATTATTTATCAAGGGAGGTAGGGCTTTCAGGTAGTCTGAAATCAATAGAAAAGGCAATAGGTGTTGAAAGGGAAGAAGAGATTAAAGATTTATCGGGTCTTGATGCAGTAAAACTCTGGGAAAAATATAAAAATGGAGATCTAAGTTCGCTCATGAAACTAATAAGATATAATAGAAGTGATACGTTGAATCTTGTTGAAATAGTAAAATATATTTATAATGTAAAAAGATCAGAGAAATATTGAGGATTTTTCAACACCTTCAGGTAAAATTTTACTTGCAATCTGGAAATTTCTATTTCCATCACTGATAAAATCGATCAGAGCGTATCCTTTTCCAAAGTAATGCTCATAAACTTTTGCCGTAAATTCTCTCCATAATTTTGCGTTTTCAAAACTTTCTTTTTTAATCTTATTTATATCCTTTGGTATTTCAATCCTTATGTATTCAGAATTCAAATCAATGTTTATTTCAACTGGTAACCTTAATCCATTTTTTTCTTCGGTTATAATTGCATCATCCATCTTTCCATAATTATTCAATTTTCCATTTATTCTATCCTCAACATGTTTACTTTTTATGAACCACTCGGCCACAACCCTGTCGGAGGGTAAACCAAGGTTTAAAGAATCTGTCATGATTCCATAATGGTTCCTTCTGTATACCCTTGCAATAGCCCCAAGTTTTCTTAAATTAAAGTTTGAATTCAATCCCTGAAGAGGATCGAATGTCCATGCAACAAGGTCAAAACCTCTCTCTATTGAAATTTCCCTCTGTTTTAGTTTAAGTAAATAACCTATGTCCCTGTGCCAGTATTCCCTTTTCACCCCTGTCATATGGGAATATATGTAGAATTTTTTTCTGAAACCAACAATGGAGAATGAGAATCCTATAATTTTTCCATTCTCTTTTGCAACAAGAACAATGCCACCGTTGAAACTAACTGCTGTAATAAAATCCTTCATGAATGTTGCAAAATCATCCGAACCCCATGCGTTCCTTATTACCTCAACACCTTCCCTTATTGAGTTTGGATCCTCTGTTGTTTCTATTGTAAGCATGTTTTTAAGGAAAATTATTTTGAAATATTATTGTTTCGGTTTTTCCTCTAAATAAAAAATTGAAAGAGACATAAGAACGAAAAAGAACTCAATCAAAAATGGAAGACCATAACCAAAGTTTCCCACAATATATCCGCTTAAAATTGAAGAGAGAGATGTGCTTATTCCAAAGGAGAATTCGTATATTGATATGTTTTTGCTAACATCAAGATCCTTTCTCTGTGCTATATAAATCAGGGGTGCGGATATTCCGAAGGAGAAACCGAAACCAAGGATTGCGAAGGATAATATCAAAATAAAGAAGTTATGTGTGAAAAATGGAATTATTATTAAAAGTTCTATTAGAAATGAAAGGAAAAGAAAATTCAAGGTAATTTTTTGATCCTTTACTCTAGATAGCATTATAAAACCAACAAGCCTTGTGAAATTCATTGCAGTGTTTATATAACCAAGCTGTATAATATTCATTCCGCTGCTTAAAACATATCCAGGAAATATTGAAATCAGAGTTCCAATTATAAGGCCGACGGAAAAACTGGGAAAAAAAGATGCCATTGAAATTTTTCCTTCATTCTTTTCCATTGTTTCATTTGATTTGGCATAATAACTTTTTTCTCTGGATAAAAGTAGAACTATCAATGAAAGAGAAATTATTAAAATTGTTAAAATGAAAAGTAATCTGAAAGAATAAAAATTAATTATATAACCTGCAAGAAAAGGTGAAATAAAATATGCACTTCCCCAGAAAATACCATAAAGGTTAATGAGGTTTGATCCTTCAGAAACCATTGTAAAATAGATCTCGGTTGTTATCCACCATACGAACTGCCCTATACCAAGGATCAATGAAAAAATGAGAATTGTTAAAAGATCGGATGAAAATGAAATGTATGAAATTGAAAAAAGAGAAATTAAGGTTGAGAGAATAATCAATTTAAAAACCATTTCAGGATTTTTCAATTTTATAAAAAAGTATGGGAGAAAAACATTCGGTACCATTAAAAGAAAACCAAGAATACCCTGATACTCTGGCGATGCACCTAAATAATAGGTGTAAGGGAAAAGGGAAAATATAAATGAACTGTAACCAAAAGCGAATAGGAACAGATGTAAAAGAAGATATTTTTTCATTCTCTGTAAACTTCAATGAAATCAAAAACCATTCCCATTTTCAGCCTTGAAAGGTTTGAAAGACAGATTGGGCAAAAGACAAGTATTTTATTTTTTCCTGTTTCAAGCAATTCCTTCATTCTGGATTCTGCTATTGCCCTTGCAAGCCTTGGTGAAATGAATTCAATCGGTCCTCCACAGCATCCGCTTTCCCTACCATTCCTCAAGGGTTTTGTGGAATTAACATTTATTTTTATATCAAGATACCTGTTCAGATAACAGCTCTCA
>JAVRLI010000107.1:0-3604 GCA_031961525.1 Thermoplasmatota archaeon
ATTGATCCAGGTTTGCTATGATCCAGGTGATATAAACACTAAAAATAGGGAAATACAAGCACTGATTCAAGCTTCAAGGGAATGAAAATGTAATAATTTGAAGGTAATTACCTGGGATTATGAAATGAAGGAGACCATGGAAGGAAAAAGAATAAATTTTATACCTCTCTGGAAATGGTTAATATGAATTTTTTAGTTTTTAAAATTTACAATTTGGGTGGGACAAAAATTGAAAATTTGTACCATTTAAATAGTACAAATTTAAGCAAGATCTAACTTGAATTTCCATTTTTTTCGGAATTTTAAAAATTATTCATTCAGAGTAGTGATGCGAATTTTAGTCATTTAGTATGCTAATGTAGAATACATAAATTTAGTATTCTGATATGAGAGTGATTTTGTAATCTTTTTTAGATTTTTCATATAATTCCCTATCCGCTGTTATCACTTTTGTATTAAAATACAATCCTAGAGCAATATACACAGCATCGTACACAGTTATACCTGCATTGAGAGCAATATTTGTTGCCATGTATAGGAGAAAAGGTGTGGGACTTATAATCAAAAAGTCCATATCATAGATGGATTTTATAGCTCTTTTAATTTCCTCTCCTGTAAATCCCTTATATCTCAAAACATTTCCAAGCTCATAGATCAGCAAATCTGGAATTTCCACATCTATCTTTCCATGAACATAATCATCTCTAATTTTCAATGCTTTGTCTGTGCCCTCCTCCTCCAAAAACCATTTTGCTACCACGGATGTATCTAAAATCATCTAGCATCTCTCCACTTTCTAATTATTTCAGTGCTGCTTTTCCCCTCAACCTTTTTTCTAAGCTTATCCTGCTCTTTGATTGCGGAGAGTATTGCATCGTAATTTTTTACTCTATGCATTAACATCTCTTTAGCATTCAGAACCTCTGTATCAGTACCCATATTTACACATCAACTTCCTATATTTTAAGGTTTTCTTGTAATTTGCAGTAATGATTTCCTTAAAATGTCTGAACTGCCTTACTTCACCAAAGCAGGATCTGTAATTATCTGCTAGTTCATCAATGATGTCCGGTATAGAGCATACAGGAATATCCATATTACAGACCAATGTCTTACTTTTAAATTTTTGTGAAACTATTGAATTATATTTTCTACTCAAATAAAATTAACGCAAAACTCTAGTTATATTCTTCAGGTAAATGCCTTTTCATTCTTTTCCTATGTTCTTCTTTGGTACGATGTATTGGAACATCCTTATTTCTTGCAGGTATTATTGCCAAAATACCATACTTTTTGGCAATAATATGATTTTCTTCTGAATCATATCCTCTGTCACCAATAATGACCTTGAATTTTCCAATTATTTCCCTATCCATATTTTCCAATGTTTTCTTGAACTCCTTTGAATCATGAATATTCCCAAAGTAAGCATCATATGAAACAATCAATTGTGATTGATAATCAACACATATTGTTGTTTTAACATACTTTTTCTTAACCTTCCTTCCAAAATCATCAAGCCTTTTATCATAATAAAATGAATGATAATTCACAGAAAATCCAGTACTATCAATAATCATTTTATTTCCTAATAATCCATTGAAAAATTTCAAGATTTTATTGAAAACATATCTAATTAGTCTTCTATCAATCCTTTCTGAAAATTTCTGGATTGTTGTAAAATGGGGTATCTCGGAAAGAGATAAAAGATTTACAAATGCAGGATTTGATGCTATTATCTCAATAACATCACGATAACTTTTATTGGTCCAGACCTTGTATAAAAGTATAGTAAAAAGCTGGTACATCATATATTTCTTCTTAGAAAATTTGGAAGAATAAGCAGGAAGAAGTCTTTTGGATATTATTATTACCTGTTCGATAAACTTATATTCTTCTGTTTCCATGACGAATTGGGGGATTTTTGTCATATATGTGTCTTCCATAAATCCGACAAAATCCCCCTAAATAAATACTTTACTAAGGATTTCTACAGAGCTATTTAGTATGAAAATTTTAAATATTAAATAGATTAATTATTGATTATGAAGATTCTTGAAAATATACATCAGGTTGATGGTGTTGATGGAAATTCTTACATAATCATTGATAGTAATGGAATAACCATTGTGGATACAGGCATGCCAAAGAGTCATAGGAAAATATTGAATTACATTGATTCCATTGGTTACAAGCCTGAGGATGTCAAGCAAATAGTTCTAACGCATGCACATATTGATCATGTTGGTTCAGCTTTGAAATTGAAACAGATGACAAAAGCAAAAGTAATGATACATGAGGAGGATGCACAATATGTTACTGGAGAAAAACAGTTCGAGGTGAATAGAGGATTTTTGATGAAAATGTTTTCATCGTTTATGAAATTTGAAACATTCAGTCCGGATATAAAGCTAAAGGAAAATGATAAAATTGGTGATTTTCTTGTTATACATGTTCCCGGGCATACTCCAGGAAGCATTGCTCTCTATAATGAAAAGAATGGTGTTATATTTGTTGGTGATCTTTTAATGTTTATGGATGGCGATGTATATGGTCCTCCTGAAGAGTATACTCTTGATATGGACCTAGCGAAAAAGTCAATTGAGAAGATCCTTAACTACGATTTTAAAATCATGCTATCAGGTCATGGTGATCCATTGAAAGAAAATGCAAGGGAAAAGGTAAAGGAATTTTATGAAAATTTCAGGTAATTATTATGAGTTTGCTTGATGAACTTGATTTTAAGGGATCCATTGCAACAATAAAACTCAGGGAGCAGCATAAGGATACGGTGAAGATAGCGGAATCCTATCTTCAGAATAAAAATTTGAATGATCTTTTAATTCACGTGGAAGATCTTTTCAAAATACATTTTGAAATTGAGGAAAAGATAGTCTATCCGGTCTTTGAAAAATACCTTAGAAAATATTTGCCTTATATTGAACCCATAAAAATGGTTCTTGCGGAACATAATGGTGTAAGGAATTTATACAGAAAAATTAAGGAAGGTATTGATGTTGAAAACAATGCAAAAACACTTGCTGAATTGCTTTTGCAGCATGTTTATAAGGAAGAGAATGGTGTTTTTAATCAGGTTGATAAATTTGTACCAGATGAAGAAAAGTTAAAAATTTCAGATCGGGTTGATCAATTCCTGAAAAAATATTAAATAAAAAATTGCATGAGAGATCATGGATCCTCTTGAAAAGTTGAATGAAGAAATTAGAAGAAAATTGAAGGATCTCAGTGATTTTGCATTTTCCCCAGGAAAAATTCCATTGAAATACAAATATCTTATTGCCATGGCAATAGATGCATCACATGGTGCAAGTGAAGGTGTGAAAGCCCTTGCGGATGAAGCAATAAAAAATGGAGCAACAATAGATGAAATAAATGAAGTCTTGAGGATAGTTCTTTATATAGCAGGTGCAGGTGGAATTTATCCTGGAGTCCAGGGTTTAAAAAACCTTAAATAAAATATGACATGTTTAAAGTTATGAAGAATGCAATAAGAGAGTACACAGGAAAAAACATTGATCTTAACAAACTTGCAGACAAGGTTGAGGAGTTCTTCAGAGAGCAGAAATTCAATGTTCAAAGAGGT
>JAVRLI010000108.1:0-3717 GCA_031961525.1 Thermoplasmatota archaeon
ACTATTGTTGTGTGAAATTTTGTATGAAAAACCAAGGTATGGTATTAAAAGTAAAATGAATGGTTCAAGTGAAATGAATCTGACTATAAAACCCATACTGGCAAGTTTTTCTAAAATTTTATTTTTAATCTCATCAAGGTGTTGTTTTAAATATTCATCATCTAAGTTTTCAAAATTATCAAGATCCTCACCGGTTTTTCTTCTAATATCCATAAGGTTATCCCTGTTAATCTTTAATTTCATGGTTTTCAAAAGAAATATATCGAATGAAAGATTCAATTTTTCATAATCAATTTTT
The DNA here is from genome assembly GCA_031961525.1 of Thermoplasmatota archaeon. Classification (GTDB taxonomy): domain Archaea; phylum Thermoplasmatota; class Thermoplasmata; order Thermoplasmatales; family ARK-15; genus JAVRLH01. The sequence goes on from JAVRLI010000108.1 coordinate 299, forward strand.
GTATCCTGACTACAGTAAATCCTGGAATTTTCAATGGCCTTTTCAATTTTATTCCCAAGATTTTGGATGTTGAGATAAATCTTTGAAATTTCCCCATGATCTCTATTTCTCACATAACCAATACCGAAAGGAAGGTTGACAAGATCATCTGTCGAAACTGAAAACTTCTCAAAAAATTCCTTTGCATCATATGGTGAAAGTTTGAATAGGACAAAATTCTTTGTGTTTGCCATTATTGCATTTAAAACATTTTTACTGAGACCTGAGAGATGTGTTGTTGCCATAAAAAGGTTCAAATTTTCCTTTCTTCCCAAAATAAGCATATCCTCGAATGAAGAGTTCATATAATCCTGAAATTCATCGCAGAAAACAAAAACAGGATCCTTTCTTTCCCTTGATTCAACCCCTATCCAGTACATGCTTAATATTGATGAAAGTAAGAATGTGCTTATTCTTTCACCAACCTTCCCCCTTTCACCATTTACAAGAACGATCTTTTTCTTTTCAATTGCATCCCTTAAGTTTAATTTGGGTCTCTCCGAACAGAGCATATTTTTCAGAATTGTGTTTGTTTTAAGGAATGATAATGTTCTCCTTGTACTTGAAAGATCCTCAACAGGATAATTCTCTATATCCTCAAGAAAATTTTTAAACTCCTTATTTTTTGATAATTCCTTTAGCCTGTATCTTTTTTCTGGTTTTGAAATTATGTCATAAACATCAAGAAGTGTTGAACCTGGTATTTCAACAAGACCGTTCACGCTGTTCCTTATTATTTCGGATATCCTGGATCCAACAAGACCACCAACCACACCGGATTCCGCTTCAGTAACATTCTTTAAAATTTGAATTATGTCTTCCGATAACCTTGGTACAAGAATATCCCTTTCACCATTCTCAGGAATACTTAGCATATTCATTGAAACCTGAGAGTTGTAAGGGCTGATGTAAATTACCCTCTTCAATGTTTCATCATCAAGTGCATTTATTATTTTCTTCACTGTATCTCCAGTTGGATCAAGAAAAAGTATTGGATTTTCAAGCACACCTATTACAGTATGAACAAGTGTTGAACTCTTTCCAGATCCCGTTTCACCTATGAGAAGAAAACTCTGTCCCTCGTTCAAATCTATTGAAAATTTCATAATGTTTCCAGATTTTATCCCCCTACCCAGGTTAATTTCAATGAAATTTTTAATCATTAATTCCCTTTTTGCAAACCTTGATGCAATACCAAGATCCATGAGAGATTGATCAGGAAAGGGTAGAATGTTCAATATTTCCATTTTTGATGCAAAAACATATTTTGTTTTTTTCAAACTCCTTTCCCCGATGCTTTTAAAGTAAATTCTATTTTTCTCATTTGACCAGTAACTTTCAATGATTCTTAGAATATCTCCATAAACATCTCCAAAAAATAAAACCTTTATGTTGAATTTAAAAATTTCACCCTCCTTGTCAAGAAAAATTGTTGAAAATGTTGGCTTTAAATTGCATATTATAAAGATCTCTCCATTTTTCGTTCTGTTCATGTAACTTAATAAATGCTTGATGAAATCTGTTTTTAAGCACAGACCAAAGGGCAGGGATTTTTTATAGAACCTTGATGAATATATACCTTTCAAGGGATAGCTTAATCTAAAAAATTCCTTTGTAATGTTATCATCATTTAACTTATAATAAATTGTCTTTAAAATTTCTGGATTTTTTGTTGAAAAATATAAAAATGGACCGTGTTCCGTAATCCTTAAAATTACCCTGAATTCTTCATATTTTCTGTGTATAAGTGAAAGAAAGAGACTTACCCTTTCAACATGAACATCCCTTGTTAAAAAATCTTCAATTGGTAAAACTATTCTATAATTATCAAAACTATTCAAATAATCCTCCGTATTCATTGCCCCCTCCCCTCAAAAGATCAACAATACTACCTATCCTTTCCCTGTAATCTGGAAATCTTTCAACAAGCGTTCCTGTAACGATTATATCTGCCCCTGCATTTATGATAGGTACTGCCTTTTCCCTTGATGTTATTCCCCCTCCTACTATCAGAGGAATGTTAATTTCTTTCTTTACCTCCCTTATCATCTCGGGCGGTACAGTTTCAGGTGCACCGGAACCAGCCTCGAAATAAACCAGTTTCATTCCAAAAAACTGTGCTGCAAGAGCGTATGAAATCGCAAGATCTATCTCATTCCTTTTAACTAAAATTGCCTTCCCAACTTTTCCAACAGTCATTCCAGGTTCAACAACAATATAACCCATGGGAATTGTTTCAAGTTTGTAATTTTTTATAACCCTTGCACCCTTCACCTGGTTACCTATCAGATAGTCCCTTTCCATTGAGTTTAGCATGCTCATGAAATATATTGCATCAGCATATTTTGATATGCTCTGTACACCGTTTGGAAATATTATGACAGGAATTTTTATGTTCTCCTTTATTTTCTTAATGTGCTCATCCATGAGTTCTGGTGTAATGTTTGTTGACCCCCCAACCATTATTACATCCGTTCCAATTTTCTCAAGTTCCTTTACAATCTCAACAGTTTTTTCTATGCTCTGTTTGGCTGGATCTATCAGTGTAAAGTGCATTTTTCTCTTTTTAAGAGTTTCATATATATACTCAAGTACACTCATTTAATAACACCACCAACAAGGTAGGATATAAGTGCCACAACCATCGCGATCTTTGCAAACCTCTCACCTTTACCTGGATTATTGAACTGAATAACAACTGAGTATATAAAAATAATATCTGCTATCAAAACCACTATAATATAGGCGATGCCAAAATATCCCATTAAATATGGTGAAGGAGAAAGTATAATTGCTATAAAATAAAAAATACCTGAAAGTAAAAGTGACCTGGTAACACCAATTCTTTTTGGAAGAGTAATTCTGTTGAAGTCACCCGCCATGTCCTCAACATCCTTTGTGATCTCCCTACCAAGTGTTGAGAAAAAGGCCATAAGACCGAGGATGAATGGTAGATCAAACCTCAGGAAAATGGATCCAGAAAAAAGGAAAAGGAGTAAAAGAATAAAGCTTATAAGAAAATTACCTGAGAATCCAAGGTTTTTGAACTTTATTTCATAAAGTATGAGTAATATGATACCTGAAAGATTTATAATGAATGCATAAAAATTAATGAAAAATGATAATATTAATGAAAGAATGAAAATTGATATTCCAAAATATAGAGCACTTTCTGGACTTATCCTTCCTGAAGGTATTGGCCTTTCAGGATGATTTATTTTATCCACTTCTCTGTCAAGATAATCGTTTAAAATGTTTCCTCCAGCATTTGTTAGAAAAGCAACTATAAAACCTATGAGAACACCAGGCATTATTATGTTTATACCATTTAATGATACACCTACAATTATAACGGTGAATGCTGACATAAGGCCGTTTAA
>JAVRLI010000109.1:0-3638 GCA_031961525.1 Thermoplasmatota archaeon
TTTGAGGAAAAATATGGTACATTATACAATGCATTTGAAAGTGCAGCAATGAGTCCAGATGATTTCAAGCATGATAACAAATTTGAATGGATTGAACACTTCATAAAGGTTGCAAAGGAGAATATAGTACCTCCAGAGGTGAAAATATACGGTTATGTGGACATTTCACTTAACAGGAGAGATGCAATAGATTACATAAAAAAAGCATTAACGGAGATACATAATCCAGATAATGGTGTAACTGTTCAATACGTTGGTGCACCAAGGTACAGGATTGTTGTTAAGGCAAAGGATTATAAAACAGCTGAAGATATATTAAAAGAATCATCGGAAAAGGTAATAAACTTCGTTAAAAAAGTGGGAGGAACAGGTGAATTCCTGAGGAAGGTTGAATAAGTTGAGAACAAGAATAAAAAAATGTACAAAATGTAAAATTTATACACTTAAAGATAATTGTCCAAAATGTGGTGAAAAAACGGTTTATATATCCCCACCCCGTTTTTCACCATTGGATAAGTATGGAAAATATAGGAGAATGATGATAAAGGAGGCAGAAAAACATGGAGAACGTACTGGTTAAAATTTACAAGGTTCCGAAACTGAAAAATCCAATACTTATAGAGGGATTGCCGGGTGTTGGTAACGTTGGAAAACTTGCGGCGGAATATCTATTATCTAATCTGAATGGTGTTAAGTTTGCTGAAATATACTCAAAATACTTCCCGCCACAGGTATTGATCAACGAAAACGGTACCCTGTACCTTGTTAAAAATGAACTCTATTACGTAAAAACAAGGGGTAAAAACGATCTTATTTTTCTCGTAGGTGATTACCAGGGTCTTTCAAACGAAGGGCAGTTTGAGTTATCCTATAAGGTTCTGGAGATAGCAAAATCCCTCCATGTGAAAATGATATTTACTTTGGGTGGCTTTGGAACTGGGCAGCTAACTGATGAACCCAGGGTGTTCGGTGCTGCAACAAATACTGAACTTGTTGAAGCCATGAAAAAGTACAATGTTGTTTTTGCAGGCGGAGAGCCAAGCAATGGTATTGTTGGTGCTGCAGGTCTTTTACTTGGTCTGGGAATGAACTTTTTCAACATGGAAGGAGTATGTTTGATGGGCGAAACATCAGGCTATTTCACAGATCCAAAGGGTGCAAAGGCTGTTCTCAGTGTTCTCGTAAAAATACTTAATTTGAAAATAGATTTCACAGAACTTGAAACAAAAATAAAGGCATTGAATGAACTTACAACAAAAATGCAGGAAGAGATTGAACAGAAGGTAAAGAAGGAGGATCTCGGATACATAGGATGAGAATATGATAGGATTCATCGGTCTCGGACAGATGGGAAGACCGATGGTAAAGAATATTCTAAAATGCGGTTTTCCCATTGTTCTCTGGAACAGGACAATTGAAAAGGCATATGAGTTTCAGGAATACGGTGCTGAAATTGCAAAGAACCCGGAAGATTTAGGAAATAGGGCAGATACTGTTATTCTCATGTTGGCCGATAGCGAGGCTGTTGAATCAACAATATTCGGTAACAATGGCCTTTATAATTCAAATGTTAAAATAATTATAGACATGAGCACAATTTCTCCATTCAAAAGCATAGAATTCTCAAAAAGGTTGTCTGAAAAAAATATAAAGTATTTGGATGCACCTGTTATCGGATCCGTTCAGCATGCCGAAAAGGCAGAATTGAACATTCTTGTTGGAGGGGATCTTGATACATTCAATAGGGTTCTCTATATATTCAAATGTCTCGGGAAGAACATATACTACCTTGGACCGAATGGTTACGGTCTTTTCATGAAAATGGTCAATAACATGATAATAGGAGCAAACCTTGCAATTCTATCAGAGGCATTAAACCTTGGTGAAAGGGTTGGTTTGAGCAAAAAACTGATGCTTGACATACTATCACTTGGTACAGCGAATTCAAAGGTTCTAGAATTGAAGAAAAATAATTTAATAAATGAAAATTTTGAACCAGCATTCAAACTGAAGCATGAGGCAAAGGATCTCTTTTATTCTATTGAAACAGCAAGGAAATTGAACATACCAGTTCCATTAACATCACTTGTTCATCAGATTTATGAATCTGGTATTTCAAACAATTTGGGAGAACTTGACTATTCTTCCATATTTTTGCTCTTCAAGAAAAATCTATCCGGTAAATGATCCAGCGCGGGGAGAGGGATTCGAACCCTCGCATCCTTGCGGATAACGGCTTAGCAGGCCGTCGCCATACCACTAGGCTATCCCCGCAGCATGGGAATAATATTATCTTTCCTTTTAATTTTTTCGCAAGCATTTTGCTTTTTTAAAAATTTAGGTAAACCGAAAAATTTAAAATATCAATGATTATTTATGTACCGTGCAAAAAAATATTTACAGGGAAATAATTGATTACGCAAGGAAAAAAGGATATATTGATGAAAACGATCTAAGAGAAAAATTTAAAGATTTGAATATAGAAATAATATTGCAGCAGATGGTTGATTTGGGTTACATTGAATACGCATCAAATAACTGTTCAGACAAATCCTGTTCATTGTGTCCTTTAAGCAAGAGCTGCCCGTACAAGAATACACAGTTAAAATATTACAGAATAAAAAAGGTGATTTGAATGCAACCCCTTGATACCGTGCCTGAGGGAGAAACTGTCAGAATAATAAGAATATTCGGGGGTATGGGATTTTCCCAGAGGCTTTTAGAGTGGGGTCTCGTTCCAGGTGCGGTTGCACAGGTTGTTTTCAACAGGTACGGTCCTGTTATAATAAAAGTTAATGATGTAACTGTTGCAATCGGAAGGGGTATGGCAAACAGGATCCTTGTCGAAAGGGTGATGAAGCATGGATGAAGTTTATAATGTTCTCCTTGTTGCACAGCCAAACGCGGGTAAAAGTACACTTTTCAATGTTTTAACAGGATCAAGGAGCTATGTTGCCAACTGGCCAGGTAAAACAGTTGAGGTTTCTGAGGGTATAATAGAACACCATGGTAAAAAATTAAAAATAATTGATCTGCCTGGTATTCAGAGTTTTCAGACAATGAGCAGTGAGGAACAGTTAACAAAAGAGGTTTTGTTTAAAAAATCATGGAACGCTGTTGTTGTTCTGGTTAATGCTGAATCATACCACAAATCTCTCTATTTCGCACTTCAGGTACTTGAAATAACAAAAAATGTTGTTGTTGCAATTAGTAAATTTGATGTTGCTGAAAGAAAAGGAATGCACATAAATATTTCAGGCTTACAGGAAATACTTGGTGTTCCTGTTGTAACAATAAGCGCTTTAAAGAATATAGGGATTGGACCATTGCTTGACAGAATAATGGATACTGTTGAGGGAAGAACAAAATCACAGGAACTGAAATTGAACTATGGTAACATTGAGAAATATATTCAGGAAATTGAAAAGATCACAGGTTCTCATAGTTTTGCTGTGAGGGCACTTGAAGGCGATAATGATGTTTTGTCAGGATTTTCACAAGAAAATATTAAAAAAATTGAAAAAATAAAGGAGGATATTGAAAAAGAGTTCGGTTTTCCTCCAAACGAAATAATAACCATGGAAAGGTACAAGATTGTTGAGGATATTATTAAAAAGACAACTGTTGAGGTTAAGGTG
>JAVRLI010000110.1:0-3589 GCA_031961525.1 Thermoplasmatota archaeon
TGCATCAATAAACATATTAAAAAGAGGATTGGAGCGTATTGCTCCCTCGTCGGGACACGGCGAGTATATGCGTGAAATGGTTCTCGTTAGAGAACCTATACGCAGAACCCTCGCACTTTAGTGCGGGGAGTATGTCAGAACTGATGCATCTTCACTGAAAATTTTTCCCTGACAAATTTTGTGATTCATTAACCGATTCAATGCTTGCCATATCGCATTCCTTTCCTGAAACATTTCCGTAATTTTTTAGCGATTCAATAGCATTTTTTAACATTTTCACTCTTTCTTGAACTTATGATCACATTGGATCCATTCTCAAGGAGCTTTTTCGCTGTTGAATACCCAAGACAAATTGTTGATGCCGTAACAACGCTATTTTTATTTTTAAAATATCCAATCATAATTAACAAAACTTTTTATTTGAATAAAAATTTATGCATTATATGGAAAATTTGAAAAATTTTCTTGAAAATATAATCATTAAGATGAACAGGCTTGAAAACCTTCCAAGTGGTGAAGATCTTAAAAAAGAGAAGGAAATTTTGTTGGAAAATATAAAAAATTTGAACATAAAGGATCCATCAAACATGGAAAAAGTTGTTGAATATTTTCAGAGATTGATTAAAATAGATGAAATGGTAATACTCAGAATGAGAATTGATAGTGGAATATCCACATTGATATATTTTCTTTATACTTTGTCAGGATCAATTGCTGGTTTAATCCTTTCAATCTTTATTTTTTTAACAACAACCGGTTTTGTTGGTCATATACTGATACTTTTATCCATGACAGGATCAATAATATCAATAGCGATTGGAATAAATGCTTTAAAAAAGGAAAGAAAATACACACTTTTTCTGGCAAAAGATCTAACTCTTTCAGATACAGATTCATCAAAAAATTAATTATTTAAATAATAAAAAATTTATGTTAAATTAATGATCGCACTTTCCTGTTGGGCAGGATGCATCAAATGTGCTCTCAAGTTTTATGTATTCTTCAACCTTTGGCTTTAATTCAAGTGATATTTCCATTGTCTCCTTTTTCTTTTCTGCACCCTTTACAAGTACCTGAACACTTTTACTCCCATCCCTGTAAACGGTTATACCCTTGCATTTCAATTTATATGCCAGAAGATATGCATTTTCAACATCCCTTATTGTTGCATCATTACTCATGTTTATTGTTTTGCTTACAGCATTGTCGGTATATTTCTGAAATGCAGCCTGCATTCTCACATGCCATTCAGGATCTATGTCATGGGCAGTAACAAATATTTTTTTAACGAATTCTGGAAGATCCATATGCTGTATTGAACCAGTTTTTGCAATTTCCCTCATTATTTCATCGGAATAAAATTTGTATTTTCTTGCATATTCCTCGAAGAGAGGGTTTACTTCAAGCAACTGTGCACCATCAAGAACGTTCCTTATGAAGGATAGGGCATACAAAGGTTCTATACTTGAACTTGTATCAGCTATTATAGATATTGTTCCTGTTGGTGCTATTGTGGTGGTTGTGGCATTTCTTATCCTGATACCCATTTTTTCCCATGTTGATCCCTTCCAGGCAGGGAATACTCCACGTTTTTCTGCAAGTTCCATGCTCATTCTATGGCTTTCATCCTGTATAAATTTCATAACATCCTCAGCCACTTTCAATGCCTCTTCAGAATTATATTGAATTCCAAGCTTTATAAGCATTTCGGCAAATCCCATAACTCCAAGACCTATCTTCCTTGTTTTCCTTGTCATTTCCTCTATCTGTTTTAATGGGAATTTGTTTGCATCTATAACATTGTCAAGGAAATGAACAGATTCCCTTACAACAAACCTGAGCTTTTCCCAGTCTATCTTTCCATCCTCAACAAAAAGAGAGAGATTTATGGATCCAAGGTTACAGGATTCGTATGGTAAAAGAGGTTGTTCACCACATGGGTTTGTACTCTCTATCTGACCGAGATGTGGTGTTGGATTGTGCCTGTTTATTTCATCAATAAATATAACACCAGGATCACCCGTTTCCCATGCATGTGAAACGATCATGTTCCATACCTTTGATGCCTCAATTTCCTTAACTACCTCACCGTTCCTTGGGTTTATGAGTTTGTATGTTGTGTTATTTTCAAGTGCCTTCATAAACTCATCCGTTACAGCAACACTTATGTTGAAGTTTGTTAGTATTTTATTCTGTGAATCCTTTACAGTAATAAATTCAAGTATATCCGGATGATCAACCCTTAAAATACCCATGTTTGCTCCCCTTCTTTTTCCACCCTGCTTTATTACATCCGTTGCCACATCAAATATTCTCATGAATGAAATTGGACCGGATGCAACTCCCTTTGTTGATCCAACAATATCACCCTGCGGTCTGAGCCTAGAAAATGAAAAGCCAGTACCACCACCAGATTTGTGTATTAATGCAGCATACTTTACAGCATCGAATATACCATCCATGCTATCCTCAACAGGTATAACAAAGCATGCGGAAAGCTGTCCAATTTCAGTGTTTGCGTTCATCAATGTTGGTGAATTGGGTATAAATTCACGTCTGCTCATTATTCCATAGAATACCATTGCAACTTTCTCAATCTCCCTCTCCTTTGCTTTTAAAAGATCTATTACATCACTGAATGGTTTTTTCATTCTTCCCTCTTTATTAAGTGCGATATAAGCTCTTTTGAGCATTTCATACTCATGTACAGTTAGAGGATAATCAACAACATCCTCAAAATCCCATTCTTTCTGTGATGCATTTATATCGTATATGGATTCATCATAAAGAATATCAACAAGTGCAATGTATTTTGCAACCCTTTCAAACATCTGCCCCGGTGTTTCAATAACCTCCCCCTTTTCATTCTTCAATAGATACCTTGATTCAAGGACCTTTACTGCATTAAGCGATAGTTTTAAATCATCCTTAACACCATAGGCCTTCTTAAGTTCCCTTATTATTTTTCTCTTCTCCCTGTAAAGTATGTATGCCTTTGCTACCGATGTGTATCCTTCGAGCATAAGAACTTCTTCAACAACATCCTGTATTTCCTCAACCTTTGGTATTTCCTTTTTCATTTCCTCAAGTCTTTTTATAACGATGGTTGTGAGCCTTTCAGCTTCCCTAAGATTCTCTATTCCAGATGCTTTCATGGCCTTGTAAATTGCAAGTGTAATTTTTTTCGCATCAAAATCCACTATAGTGCCATCCCTTTTCATTACCTTATCCATGTTATCAACCTCACTTTCCTGCGGGTAAATTGCACTATCTCCCTGATATAGAAAAATGTTTTTTATACACAATTTGATCGATATGTTTTATCAGATCAGATCACTATATTTTACCAGATCTGATAAAACTTTATTCCTTTTATTTAAAAAATCATAGTGTACGATAGAATAATTCCCTGTATGTATCTATTGTGCCTATATCGTACCATTCTCCCTCAAGAACCATTCCATAAACACGTTTGTTTTCAACAAGATATTTTATCAACCTTCCAGGTTGATCTACCTTACCTGTTTTAGATATAAATTCATCAATCCATTCCTTTATTTCCTTTGGGAAAAAGTATATAGCAGTACTC
>JAVRLI010000111.1:0-3644 GCA_031961525.1 Thermoplasmatota archaeon
AATTTCCCAAAAGAATATTTGAACGATCTGAAAAAAAGGAATGTTAACATTGAAAATTTAATAGTTGATAAAAAATTCTCCTTTTCTCCAGTTTGTTATATAGTCAGTGATGGTACAAGGCAGATAGCATTCATGGATCAGGGGCCAATGGAAAAGAACTATGATTTCAAGAATAAACCTAAAGGTGAATGGATACATTTTTCCACAGGAAATCCTGATGAATTGATTAAAATTAAAGAAAAGCTGGATGGAAAGATTTCATTCGATCCAGGACAGGAAATACATTACAGATACAATAAGGAAAAATTCATTGCCATGGCGGAAAATACTGAAATTTTATTTTTCAATGAAATTGAATACAAAAAGGCAAAATCTTTCACAAATGACCTTTTTTCATTAACAAAAAGGGTAATAGTTACGCTGGGAGAAAAGGGTTGCATGGTAATGGAAAAAAATAAAAAGGAAAAAATTCCCGCCTTTAAGGTTAAAGCTAAAGAGTCAATTGGTGCGGGTGATGCATTCAGAGGCGGTTTTTATGCTGGTCTTTACAAAAATTATTCAATAAAAAATTCATGCATCATGGGTAACTGGGCATCATCCATAGTTGTTTCAAAGGGAAATATACCAAAAAAATTTCCGGAAAATTTTTCAGAGATCATCAAGCAATGAATTTATCTTTTTCATGTATTCATTGAAAATGCTTTCAAGGTTCTCCTTATTTTTTGATTCTGCATAGATCCTTATTAATGGCTCCGTTCCTGATGGCCTAATTAAAATCCATGATTCACCCTCAATGATCTTTATACCATCCATATCAATGAAATTCTTCCCCTTCAATTCCCTTTTTAAATTTTCCATGATGTATGGAATCTTTTCTTTTTTTACACTCACGGATAATTTTTTCTGGTAATATTCAGGCAATTCTTTAATAATTTCAGATAATGGCTTTTTATATTTTGCAATTATTTCTATCAACCTTGCAAGAGCCATGGCTCCATCCCTGCAGTACTGATGATCGGAAAATATGTAACCTCCATTGTCCTCACCTCCAAAAAGTGCACCTGTTTCGATCATCTTTCTTGCAACAATGGGTGCACCTACTTTTGTGTAAATAACCTTTGAACCGTGCATTTTTGCTATTTCCTCAACAGACATGGTTGCACTTACAGGCAAGACAATATACCCCTTTCTCTTTGAAACTATTTCTTTAGCGAATAAAGCAAGGATTTTATCACCATAGACAAAGGATCCATTCTCATCAACGAACGCAACCCTGTCAGCATCACCATCATGCGCAGCACCAAAACTGAAATTGTTTTTTGTTAAATATGAAAGATCCTTAAGGTTCTCTTCCTTTGGTTCGGGATTGTGTGAAATGAACAGCCCATCCCTGTTACAATTTATTGTTGTGTATTTTACGCCAAGTATTTTTAAAATTTCAGGTGATGTGAAAATTGATGATCCATTTGAACAATCCAGAACAAGAGAAATCTTTGATTCCTTTATGATTTCTCTGTTCACCTTTTCAACAACGCTCTCAATGTAATTCATGTTAACATCATTCACCATCATGTAATTTCCAAGTGATGCATAATTCTCCATTCTGAAATTTTCACTGTAGAATATTTCCTCAATTTCATTCTCATCCCTTTCATCAATCTCAGTACCATCCTTACCTATAACCTTTATACCATTGTATTCTGGAGGATTATGAGAAGCTGTTACCATAATTCCAAACTTTCCATGCATTTTTGAATATAACTGCAATGCGGGTGTTGGCACAATACCTGCATCTAAAACATCATGGCCCTGGGATATCAAAGATGAAAATATTGCAAATTTTACCATTTCGGATGATTTCCTTGTATCAGTGCCAACAACTACCTTTTCATTTTTTCCAAAAAATGATCCTATTGAAAGGGCCGAGCGTATTATGAAATTAATGTTTAAATCCTCATTCACCTTTCCCCTTATCCCATTTGTGCCAAACAACCCTCTCTTTGATGCCATATAAAATTAAATCTCAAAGATTCATATTAATTTTATCTGCTTTTTAAATTTTTCATTTAAATTTTATTAAAATTTTTTATTCTTTTCATAAATATTTTCAGTTTTTCAGGAAAAATTAAATTACAGTTTTTCATTTACCCTGAATAGGTGAAATACATGCCTGTGGCGATACTCAATGTGGATGTGTTCCTTGAAACAATAGTTGCATTCGCTGTTCTTGCTTTATTCGCAGGAGGAATAACATTTTATATAATTGGATCGGAAGATATGAAGAAAAAATCACTCTACATGGGCATAGCAGGTCTTGTTCTACTGGTGATTCTTGCAGGATATGGCTATTACCTTGATGGACTCAGATTCTTTGCAGGAAACATTCTCATACCTGTTATTTTCTATCTCCTTGCCATGATCATAGGTGTGCTGATCGGTGCGATTTACTACATTCTCATGCTCTTAAAATAATTCACTTTATTTTTTTAAGCGTTTCAGGTAGGATTAAAACACTTAAGGATCCAATAATCCAGACAATTGAAAATAATATCAGGGAAATGTCAAAGGAAATTAAAGCTGGCAGATAGGATCCAATGATCATCCCTACTCTTGCCATGGATGTACAGGATCCTGTTGCTGTTGCCCTTTTCTCCTTATTGAATAATTCTGGTGTGTAGGCATAAATCACACCCCATGCTCCAAGATTGAAAAAGTTAAGTAATGCACCGGAGATCAAAATCAATTCCGTTGTTCTGCTCAATGCAAATATTATTCCAGATAACGCTGAAAGGATCATGAAGGAAAAGAATGTTATTTTTCTTCCAACTTTTTCAACAAGATATGCCGCTGCAAAATATCCGGGAACCTGAAAGAGCGTCATGAACAATGAAAATTCAAATGAAGTTAGCATAACATACTTTTTTGCTATCAGCATTGAGGGCAACCATAATAGAAAACCATAGTAACCGAGGGCTATTGAAAACCATGCAAGCCACATGGGTAAAAGTTTTCTCCATTCTTTTTTGAATAAATCAATTGTTGATTCTTTTTTCTCTTTTTTGAAAGGTTCAGGTATTGCTTTTCTAATGTAAACAACGTATAATGCTGTCAGAGAAATTATCCACATGAGAATGGAATAACCCGTAACTGGCAAAACAAATGCTGCAAGAACACCCGCCAAAATTGTTCCATATGACCAGAAACTTTCAAGCAAAACAACGTTCTGCCCTCTCTCCTCAGGTTTTGAAAGCTCTGAAACTAAAGTTGAAACAACAGGTAATTCACCGCCAAGACCTAGACCCATTAGAAACCTTGTTATAATTAAGGGAATGGGGGATGTGAAAAATCCCATTATACCTGCAAGTATGCTGTAAATTAATAGGGTTACCATAAAAGTTCTTTTCCTTCCAATAAAATCTGCAATATAGCCAAAAATTATTGCACCGAAGAATAGACCAAGGTTGTTTGCAAGAATAACATTTGCCTTATCGATGGTAAGCCAGTTATAATGCAATCCAAGAAAAGCAACAATATAGGAAAGAATAAGTATATCCATTGCATCAAACATCCATCCTAACCCGGAGGAAATAATCAGCCTTGACCTTGATACTTCCATATAACGAACATGTGTTCGCAATATTTTA
>JAVRLI010000112.1:0-3505 GCA_031961525.1 Thermoplasmatota archaeon
TGCCTCTTCATTTTCATTTGTATCCTTGTTTTTCAAAATTTCAGAAAAAGTATATGACATTGTCATAAGGGTAGAAGACATTAATGCCACTTTTGCAATGCGCATTGTATCAAGGATCTCTTCATTTGTTGACCCAAAATTTTTCGCTAACCTGTAATGAATCACAGCAGATTCTTTTGGACCATTTGCCAGTGCAATTGCCATTGCTATCAATGCTGAAATCTTTTTTTGGTATGTTTTTTTCTTCCAAGATAAAGTTTTATATTTTCATTTAACTGTTCTATGGCCACATTTTCATTATATTTCACCAGAAATCTTATTACCTCAGGCATTTCCCCAAGAGAATTTTTTGCAAATTCCTCAATTTCTTTATAGGTTATCATAAATTGAAAATTTACACCAAATTAATAAAAATTCTTAGCAAAAAATTATAGAATTTTAAATTGTTTAGGAATTTTTAAATCCCATATACCAAATAAGTAAGAGAAAAGTACGGGATCATCCACCAATAAAATTAAAAATATATAATATTATATCCATAAACTGTGTAAAAAATTCCAAATTTTGTATTATGGAAAATTCCGGGTGGTTTAAATGAAAAAGAACGTAAAAGTAAGTATGCTGGATGATCTGGATATGGAAATTTTGAAGTTATTGGAAGAGGATTGCACATTAACATATCAGGAAATAGCAAATAAGCTCAACAAAAACCTGTGGACAATCAGGGATAGGGTTATACTGTTAAAAAGGAGGGGTGTGATAAAAAAATGCAGGGCAGTACTTGATTACAACCTAATGGGATATAACTGCAAGGGAGTATTATTCTGCAATATACCTCCGAATTATATAGATGAGGCAATAGAGTTTATGAAGAAAAGGGAAGAAATAAAAAGCATAACTGTTATAACGGGTGATAAAAGGTTTATTATAACAATAGTTGGCAAAAGTTGTAATGATATAAGGAATTTCATCAGAAAAAATCTTATCAAATTTGAGATATATAATACCGAACTAAACATAGTTTTAGATGAACCATTGTAATCCACAATTTTTTGATAAAGATTATATCTTTCATCACAAATTTTGTAAACAATTTTTAAATTGACAATCAATCTTTCACCATTTATGGCAAACGATTCAAAGCTTGTAAAACTTAGAGATCATCTTGACAAATTCCTTGCGGTGTATGTGACCATATCCATTGTTATAGGGCTATTCGCAGGAATGCATGCCGGTTCATGGATCCCAGACCATAAAGGCTTACTAAATATCCTCCAGCTAGCTGCAATAATAATAATGATCTTTCCAATGATGGTAATGTTGAACTTTAAAGGTCTTGCAAAGGCATTTAAGTCCTGGAAGATACTGATAGTTGTTCTTTTGATGAACTTCGGTTGGGGTCCATTAATGGCCATATTATTGGGTGATTTATTTCTCAGTGATCCACTTTTGAAACTTGGAATATTTCTGGCCTGGCTGGTACCATGTTCATCCATGTCTGTGGGTTATGTAGGTTTGATGCGAGGGAATATAGAAGCGGCAACAGCAATGGTTGCAATAACATTTATTCTAGCAATCCCAATAATTCCAATATGGGCAGGGATATATGGTTCGGCTTACCACGTTAATGTTCCTATTATGTTACTCGTAATGACAATTATAGAGATTATAATAGTTCCTTTGATCGCGGGACTTTTAACACACAGCGCACTTTTGAAAAAACTTGGCCCTGTGAAGTTCAGGCAATATTCACCAATTTTTCCATCAACCACAATCTTAGGAATGTTCATGATAGTTTTTATTATATTCTTTTCCAATGCGGAGCTAATAGAAGCGCATATATCACAGGTACTAGGTGTTTTTTATGCTGCAATGACCTTTGGAACAATTTCGCTTATTTTCCTGACATTTCTTTTAAAAGCTATCAAATTCAATTACTGGGATGCAATGGCTGCATTATTCCCGAGTATTGGTAAAAATGAAGGAACCGCGATTGCAATAGCTGCAATGACATTCTCTCCTATGGTCGTAATACCTCCTTCAATTTTCCCTGTTTTTCAAATTTTATTTCTCGTTACCTACATAAAGTTAAGGCCAAGGATCGCACATTTCTTCGGTATTAAAACAAGAGATGTGAAATTTAAAGAGGAAATGGAAGAGGAATTAAAAGCTTCTCAAGTTGGAGGTGAATAAAATGAAAAATATTTTAATTCCTGTTGATTTTTCAAAGGGCAGTGAAGATTTCGTAAAAAAAGGACTATCATTGTTTCCAGATATTGAAACAATAAATTTTCTTTATGTTGTACCATTAAGTATAAAAGAATTAACTGAATTTATTGACCCTGATTCTGTTTCATTCGCAAAATCCGTTGCAGAGAAAAAAATGAATGAATTTATAAAAGGCCTGAACCTTGATAAAAAATACAAGGTGAAATATGCCATAACTGATGGTGATCCTGCAAGGGTCATAATAGATCTTGCAAATGAGGGAAAATTTGATGCAATAATAATAGGTCACAGAGGCTATTCTTATGTTGAAGATTTTTTCATTGGAAGTGTAACACTTAAGGTCATATCAAAGGTAAATATACCAGTGATCGTGATAAAAAAATAACTTTTTTTATTTTTTTAATTATATGAAAATTTTAATCGCTAAGAATCAAGCGTTTTATTCATTACTATCTTTTTATAAGAAAAAAATTCTTTCTCTCTTAATAGTAAATTAACCAAATCCTTTTACCATATTGAATATGAAATATTTACACTATTTCAAAAATTTTTGATTTAACAATTTATGGAAAACACAGATGAGTTTTAAATAATCATATTTAAATATGATTACTTAATATGGGTTTTATGGAAGCAAAAAAGTGGCATGGAGTTGATAGATCGAAATTTCAGTGGTTTCCAATGATTAACTATGAAGCATGCACATCCTGCGGTCTGTGCTATCTTTCATGTGGAAACAATGTTTATGTCTGGTCAGTTGATAAAAATGTTCCAGTAGTTGCCAATCCTGGGAATTGTGTTCTAGGATGTACAACATGTGGAAAATTATGCCCTGAGAATGCAATAACATTCCCTGATGATCCAAAGAATTTTATAGGCAAAATAATACGAGAAAATAAAATATTTACAGTGGTCAGGAAAGAGCTTGATGAACATTTAAATAAATTTCCTGATCATATTGTTGAGAACCAAATTGAATTTGATAAAAAAGTTCCTGCAAATCATTTTGCCATATGGCATGGGATCAGCAGAAAAGAAATAGATTGGCATCCTATTATTGATAGGGAAAAATGTGTTGGATGTGGCTATTGCGTTGTTACGTGTTCTGAGATAAGAAATGTTTTCGGTTTCCATTTGAAGAATAAAAAGGCTGTGGTTCTTTATCCAGATAACTGTATGGTTGGTTGCAACAACTGCATGGTTGGGTGTCTGGGGAATGCCATTTCCTTCCCTGACCTTTCCCAGATAAAATCCATAGTTAAATCTTTGGTTAACT
>JAVRLI010000113.1:0-3598 GCA_031961525.1 Thermoplasmatota archaeon
CATTTTCCTCAATAGTCTTGCAATGTATTTGCCAGATGTGGAAATTTCCATTGCTATATCAGGTTTCAATTGCATGTATTTTTCTTTGAATTCTGTCCATTTTTCATACACTATTTGGCATTTCATACTGATCTACGATTTTTCCATCTTCATTCATTGCTGTTACGTACGCACTTTTCTGATACTTTTCAATTCTAATTTTCATTTTTTCACTTCCTTTTTTGTGTAAGAGTCTTAAAGTCTGAGTTTCCTTGAAAAGTTCCTATTAACTTTTGTTTCAAAGTATTAACTGGATGAGTAGGCAATTGTTCTAATTAACCACCTCAAGGTCAAATTCATCAGCGGTTACTAAACTCTGATACCTTTCCTTGCATCGTCATCCAGGTGCAGACAAAAAGAACTATTTTCATGATTTCTTTCTACTAAGAAAATACACGGTGATGACTAGAAATGATTAACTTAAATTTTATTTTAAATACTACCTTGAAGCACCTTTCTTTAAATCATTAACATTTGCAAAAAACTGGATTTTAAAATTTTTGGATGATAAGTATAAAAAGTTATACATCTAACTATAGTTTTATGGTCTTCTGAATATCTGTATTGTGCTTAAATCATTGAGCATAAAAAGCCCACAATTCAAATATTGGTCTTGGAAAGGTAAATAAACGCAGGATCAACTATATTATTGGAAGGGAAACTATATTGTATACTTTAATTTATGATCTAAAAATTTTATAATATACGTATCCACCAAAAGCCTGTATCATGCCTCCAAGGATCAATGGTAAAGGGACATAAATATCCATTAAATAACCTGCGGCACCGGATGTGCTTTGTGAAATTCTACCAGCTATACCCTGTATGCTTGTGGCTGTTCCATAATCCCCTTCTTTTATGCCCCTTACATTTATTGCTGTTCTTATTGGCTGACCGAAGCCGGCAAAGAAGGATCTAATGGAATAAACAACACCTGAAAGAATAAAAGATGGCATTATAGCCATAATAATTAACAACAATCCCTGCATGAACCTAGTTAGGGATCCAAAGTAAACAACCTTATTTTGATTATTGTATTCAACTTTTGTTGCAAGGTATGAGGCTATTGCAGTTATAAAATATGAGAATATGAATAGCAAACCTATCTGTGATGGAGAAACATTGTATCTTATTTCAAGCCAGGCTGATAAAAGCATGACTGAGAAGCCAAGACCTATTCCATTTATTGAGTTTGCGAGTATTACCTTTAAAGAGTAAATTCCGCTTTCTTTTTCCATAAATTTTGAAACCTTTTTTGTTCCCTTCCTTTCCTGAACTAAAATTAAAGAAACAATTGAAATAATTATAAGGATTAAAGAAAATAAATAAAGGAGCTTGAATGCACCTATATTTCCAAAATAGGGTTGGATAAAACCATGGAAATAGAGAAGAACAGCACCACCAATGGATGAAAATGCACCAACGGCAGATAAAGTTCCAATTTTTTTTATTCTATCCCTTTCATCGGGCTAGTTTTTAGCTATGAGAGCGGATGTACCAGGTGAGAAAGCTCCTCTCATTGCTCCAGGACCACCACCAACTCCGCTCACTATTATCCCAGCTATTATCAAAACAAGGTTATTTGAGAAGGAAAGTACCAGGAAAAGTATAAATGGTAAAATTTCCGCTATTATGAGAATTTTCTTGTATCCTATTCTGTCACCAAGAAAACCAAATGTGAATGTTATAAGTGATGTTGTTAATGTTAGTATAAAATAAACAATACCCACAAAAATAATATTGTATTTGAGGGCAAGAAGGTAAAGTGGTATGGAAAGTCCTGCAAAGGAGATAGCAATACTTCTAATTGCTCTCGAAACAATGAGGAACCTGAATGAATATTCCAGCCTTTCCATTCCTTTTTACATGAACACTTTTCATTATTAAATTTAATTTTCATTAAAGTAAATTTTAATATTTTAAAGAATATTTTCAGGGTAATGGTATAAAGGGAATTGAAGAAAGACTCATTTGGATTATTGGGTGCTATTGCGCAGGGAATTGGAATGAACGGACCTGCAGCAACAATTTCTCTTTATTTTGTAGGTTTATCAATTTCTGTTGGAAAAAACCTCCCTCTTGCCGTTATTTTTGCTTGGAATTTCTACCTTTCCATGACATTTATAATGTATGAATGGTCAAAGATTTTATCAGGCCCGCATCCATGGGCTATAGTTAATAGAATTGGTCTTGGAAAATTTTTTGCATTTTACGGTCTCACCGGTTACTGGCTTTACTATATTCTGGGTTTTTCTGGTTTTGCAGCACTTGGTTTTTCAAACTTCCTTTATTTATTTTTTCCGGATCTAAACAAAAATTTTTCCTGGATAATTTTTGCAATTATACTTATAATACTTTCTTCATTTATTTCATATAAGGGAATAAAAATATCAATAAAATACCAGATAATAACAGGTTTTGCCGAGGTAATTTTTTGAATTTAACATCCATTGCACCTATTATACTTGCAGGTAACAGGAACACTGTTGATGTTTTTTATCCCATTAGCGGTAATATTTTCATTGCATCCATTTTTGCCATAAGTACATTTGGTGGATTGAATGGTGTCATTCCCCTTTCCATGGAAAGCAGGGATCCAAGAAAAACAGTAGCAAAATCGCTTATAATTGTATCAATAATTCTTGGAATAGCAATAATTATGAATTCGTATGCACAGACCATTATATTCGGGCCATCAAATATGTCCTATTATTCAAGCATTCCAGATCCAGGTATTTTAATATATTCAGAATATCTCTATCCCATAATCTCCTTTATTCTTATTCTATTTGTAATAAACAGTTTTTTTGAGCTCAGGTATAGCTGTTCTAAACAATTCATTGAGAATGTCATATGGTGGATCAATGGAAGATGTTCTCTTCCCAAAATCCTTTTCATTAACAAACAGGGTATGGAACACCATACTATAATTTAATTTTCACCTCAATAATTTCAACAATCATTGTAATCTTTTCCGGATTATTTCTTGGCCCTCTTATAGCTTCCGTTTTTCTTCTCACAGTGGCTGGATTTTTCAGTTTCACAAACCATATGTTTGCAGGAATAAGTCTTCTATTATAAATTATAGGAGAAAAAGTTTGAAAATTTTCAGGCATTTTTTATTTCAATCTTTGTGAGTTTTGTAACTGTTTCATCAATAATAATTGATTTTCTCACCTTCACCAACATATTTTTCCTTGCCATGATTTTTTCATTGATGTTTGCATTATTCATTTTTATTTTATATTTAATTCTGAAATTAAAAAACCCTTATGGAATTGAAAGGGTTGGGACGTTTACAAGAGATTGAGTTTAAAATCTTTAAATAGTTTATCATGATTAACATTGTATGCAAAATTACCCTAACGTAATTCTGATAGTTTTTGATACGCTCAGAAAGGATGTTCTTCCACAGTACGGAGGGAATGCTGAAACACCTTACCTTAACGAATTCGTTAAGGATGCGGTTGTTTATAAAAATGCAATCGCACCATCACCCTGGACGGTTCCTTCCCACGCATCATTTTTTACAGGTTTGTATCCAATAGAACATAAGATA
>JAVRLI010000114.1:0-3446 GCA_031961525.1 Thermoplasmatota archaeon
ACTATTTCAGATGGTGATGAAACCCTGTGTTTCTCTATAACTTCATAGTCCTTAATTATGTTAACTGTTGCATTTGGTGCAATCAATGCAATTTTTGCAAGTTCCTTTTCCGCAAGATACCTATCCTCAATTTTAACAATATCCTTATAGCCCATTTTTTTACTTGGTACATGTATGCCTATGCTCACTGTTGTTTTTACATTTTCTTCAAGACCAAGGATTTTCATCACCTTTAATGCCATGCCAGGTGGAATATGATCCAGAACCGTACCGTTCCTAATCTTTTCAATTCTGAGTTCTTTTTCTGTCATCATCTCTCCCCCAGTACCATGCTGAGAATTGCCATTCTTATTGGTAAACCATTAAATGCCTGCTCAAAATATTTTGCATGTGGTGTATAATCTACCTCGGGTGCAATTTCATCCACCCTTGGAAGCGGATGCATTATTATAAGATCCTTTTTACCATGCTCAAGTACATTCAGATCAATTCTGTAAGATCCGGAAATTTTCCTGTACTCGTTTATATCCGGAAACCTTTCCTTCTGTATTCTTGTTGTATAAAGCACATCAAGTTCATGAATAACTTCCATCAGATCGTTATGTACTTTTGGTTTTGTTTTAAGTGAAATTTCCCTCATAATATGGTCAGGCATTTCAAGTCCCTTTGGAGAAATTAGGTATATGTTTGCTCCAAGATCCGATAATGCAAGGGCAAGTGAATGAACCGTCCTTCCATATTTAAGATCACCAAGCAAACCTATGTTCAAACCTTCAAATTTACCAAGATTTGACCATATTGTGAAAAGATCAAGCAAAGTTTGTGTTGGATGCTGCCCTGCTCCATCACCAGCATTTATAACAGGATGTTCCGCAAACCTGCTTGCAAGCTTTGCAGCACCTTCATAACTGTGCCTTATGACAATAACATCAGCGTATGAATCAACCATTCTTATTGTATCTGCAAGCGTTTCACCTTTTGAGACAGAACTGTACTTTGGATCGAAAAATGTTATAACGTTTCCTCCCAGTTTGTACATGGCACTTTCAAAGGAAAACTTTGTCCTTGTGCTCGGTTCAAAGAAAAGTGTTGCGAGAATTCTACCCTTTAAAATGTCTATGCCCTTTCCCTTTGCAACGGGGATCATTTCTTTTGCAACACTAAAAATTTCGAATATTTCATCCCTTGTCAGGTCCCTAATTGATATAATATCCTTTCCTGATAACATCAAAATTAAATGGTTATTCCATAATTAAACTTTTCCTTTTTGGTTGTCAAAATTAATATATGTGTGAATTTTTCAATAAATTATGAAGGTTGGAGCATCTATTGTTTCTGCTGATTTAACTTGTTTGAGAGAGGTTGTTAAAGATCTTGAAAAATGCGGTATTGATTTTTACCATGTTGATGTCATGGACGGTCACTTTGTTCCAAACATTACAGTGGGACCGGATTTTATTGCAAATCTAAGAAAGATTACAGAAAAGACAATTGAGGCGCATCTTATGATTGAATATCCAAATAAATATGTTAAGGTTTTTGAGGATTCAGGTGCGGATATTATAACATTGCATATCGAATCTAAAGATTTTGATGAAGCATACAACTCAATAAATGTGAAAAAAGGAATTGCGCTCAATCCAGAAACGGATCTTGATAGGATTGAAAAATATTTTGGTAATGTTGATATCATTCTTATAATGACCGTTAGACCTGGCTTTTCAGGCCAGAAATTTATGGAAGAAGTTTTGCCAAAGATTGTGAGGTTGAAAAAAATAAAGGATAATGAAGAATTCAATTTTGAAATAGCTGTTGATGGAGGAATAAATTCTCAAACAATAAACAAAGTGAAAGATTATGTTGACATGGTGAGTGCGGCAAAGGGTATTTTTTCAGGCGATATTTGCATTAATATAAAAAACCTTAAAGGATTATAATTTTACCATTTCAATGGTGCAGAACATTTTGGACAGAATGGCTGATATAAATCTACTTCGGATTCACACAAAGGGCAATAAAATTTTTCATCAACCTTTATTACCTCAAAGGATTCATTGGCTGAAAGATAATCCTTCATGGCCTTTATTTTAGAAATTGGTATATTTGTTCTCTCACTTATTTCTTTTGGATCTGCCATTTTTATTTCCTTTATGCTAATATAACCACTGTTGAAAAGTTTTTCAGCATCGCTTTCATCTATGCCGGGTAATTTTCTTAATGATTTCATCTTTTCTTTTTTATAAAGAGGTGTTATGCCTATCTCAATTGTTCCTTCCATTATGTCTTCAAAGGAATGGACTAGTGTTGAATTGAATTGATCGGTGAATATTAAATTTCTTCCCCTTATTTTTTTCATAAATTTTTCCTTTTCAGGATTTATTATTGCCCTTAGGATCCTTGAATCGGATAAACTAACATCTATGAGATCATTGTAATCCATGTTCAGTTCTTTTCGCATTTTCTCTATTCTTCTCACAATTCTGTTGAAAAACATTTTTTTCTCCGAATCCTCATCATAAACTATTTTTGCGTACACTCTTAAAATATCCATCTGGAACATGTAGTAATCTTTAGGTATGTTGAGTTCAAATTTTACCATTGAAGGTGTTATTGTTATAAGATTTCCTTCTATTGCAAGATTATAACCTTCCTTTTCTATAATTTCCTTTAATTTTCTTGGATCCTGATTACCAAGAATGGTTTCAATTCTCCTTGCCAGAGGTCTGTATATTTCACCCATTTTTTCTTCAATTATTTTTACCCTGTATTCCATTTCATTCCAAGCCTTGGTGAAAACAATTTCATCAGCATGGAAATAATCTTTAAGTGTATCCTTTATTTTTTCAAGGAATGGATGGTATTTTTCATCACATTCAACAACAATCTTTTTTATGGGGAGAGATGCTTGTATACCAAGTTCAATCTTCTTTTTATAGATTAAAGAATTGAGCAGGAAAATATTATCCATTATTTTTTCAATTGATTTATTGATCTCATGAAGACCAATCTCAATTTTTCCAAGATCCAAACGTAAATTTAGGGAAATTTCCATGACATTGTTTGGCAGGAATGGGTATGAAAGTAGAAGAAACTCCCTGAAAAGTTCTTTGTTTATCCCTTTACCCCTTTTCAATTTTACATAATAGTTTGAAATTTTATTGTTCAATTCAAAATAACTTTTTGTTATTTTTACAACATCTCCCTTTTCATACAGATCCAATAAACTTTTCTTATAATTTTCAATAACCGAAAATATCCAGGTATCAATGCCATCCTCCTTTTCATCCAACCCATAAATTTTAACATAGTTCCAGAGGTTCAGAAGATTTTTTTCCATTTTTTTAGCAATTTTGATATCATTTATATTTAATATACCACTTTTTTTCCAGTAGGATGCAAGCCTTAGAATGGATCTGCTGTATTCAATATAATGCTCTATGTCCTTT
>JAVRLI010000115.1:0-3361 GCA_031961525.1 Thermoplasmatota archaeon
TAAATTTGCGATTACAACAGTTATTGATACAATAACAAATGCACCTTGTAAAACAGGATAATCCCTTGATAAAATTGCATCATATATCATAAGACCAATACCTGGCCATGAAAAAACCGTTTCAGTTAAAACCGCACCTGCCACAACAAGGCCGAAGTTTATTGCTATTATGCTTACCATTGGAAGCATCGCGTTTGGCACTGCATGTTTTCTTATCAACCTTCTATCATCCGCTCCCTTTGCCTTTGCAGTTAAAATATAATCCTCAGTAAAAACATCAATGAGTGAATTCCTCATGATTATTGTGAACTCGCCATATAAAACAAGCGTAAGTGTTATTAATGGCAGTGCGAGGTGTGATAAAAGATCACTGAATCTTTGGAAAGGATCTGTGTAGTGTGCATTCAATGTGTACATACCAGATATGGGTATTCCACCTATATATAGCGCAACAAGTATGAAAATGGATCCAAGCCAGAAGGTTGGCATGGAATAGAAGGCAAGCGCAGAACCGAGAAGTGTAAAATCTACCTTTGTTCCTCTTCTCCATGCAGAAACAATTCCTGTCACTATGCCAAAAAGCATGGATAAGAATGTTGCTGGAACAAGTAAAATAAGACTGTTTATCAATGCTGGTATGAGAACATTTGAAACAGGCTGTTTGTAATAAAAAGATATACCAAAATTACCAACCATTGTATTGGCAAGATATATTAAAAATTGTTCCCAGAGCGGCTTATCCAAACCAAACTGGTGATATAGTGCCTGGATCTGCTGTTGTGAAAGCAATGGACTTCTGTATAATAATTCAATAGGATTCCCAGGCATTATACGAAAAAGAAAAAAATTGAAAGAAATTATTACTATTATTGTCACCAAAGCAAATACTGTCCTTTTTGCGAAGTACTTACCAAGCGATGACATTATTTACTTTTTCCTCCTCAGGGCAAGAACAGCTACTGCAGCTATTATTACAACAACGACACCCAATGAAATATAAAGCAATGAATTATTGCCCTGCTGTTGTGATGTTGTTGTTACATTGGGTTCAACAGTAAGGAATGTTCTCCAGTCATAACCACCGAATGGACCACCAGGATAATCCGTTGAAATGTTTGTCCATTTTTTCGAATATGCCAGCACAGATTCTGGTGAATATAATGGTAAATAAGGGAGTTGATTGTAAAGTATTTCCTGGAGCTGGTATGATATGTTCTTTATTTCAGATAGACTTGTTGCATTCACCATTTCACTGTATAGCGTATCATAGGTATAGTTTGTGAAACCACTATCTGATGTTCCAGTTTCAGTTTGGTATGATAAGAAAACACTGAGTATAGTTGGATCGGCAGTACCAACAGCCCAATCCCATAGATCCATATCGTGATTGAAATTTGGCCATATTATGCTGCTCATTGTACCTGTATCCATTGCTTGTACTGTTGTCTGAACACCTATTTTACTCCAATAGTTATTGGCGATTATATTTGCTGCATTAACCTCCTCGGGCATGCTGCTTGGAACAAGCAATGTGTATTTTAAAGGTGTACCGCTTGGACTTACCCTGTAACCATTAGGGCCCATTTTATAACCGGAGGAATTAAGAATTGAATTTGCAAGCGAAATATTGTATGAATAGGGCTTAAGGCTGGGATCAGCAAATGGTTGTGTAGGTGGGAACTGTGTTGCGGTTGGAACACCATAACCATGCCATATTAGCTGTGTCAATGTGTTAAGATCTATGGCATGGGCAAGTGCATGCCTTACATTAACGTCCTTTAACGTTGGATTCCCATGACCGGAGGGATAAACATTAAAAGCTATATAGAAATATGCGTCAGAAGGACTGGTTGTAAGAACAAGGTTTGTGCTGTTTTTGACAAGATTTATCTGTGAGGCCTCAATCCAAGGACCAACAGCATCTATCTGCCCTGCCTGTAGAGCAGAAAACATTGTTGTCAAGCTTGTGAAGAACTGGAATATCACAGTATTTATGTGAGGTATCTTGGATGGTATGAAGTAATTTGGATTTTTAGTAAGAACAACATACTGGTTGGGTGTATAGTTTGTTATTAAAAACGGTCCAGATCCAACAAAATGTGGATTTGATGATGCATTGTATCCGAAATATGTGGCAGGATCAACATTCTTCCATATGTGGTATGGAACTATAAAAACATTTGTTAGAGCAACAAGCTCAAACAGAGCACCTGTGTAATGGAATATAACTGTGTGATCATCAGGTGTGGATATGTTTGTGATCATATTTACATAGGGATACAACCTTGAATAGTTCTGGACAGCTATATAATAGGAGTATTTTACATCCTGAGATGTGATTGGAACACCATCGGACCAATATGCATTGGGGTTAAGGTGAATTATTGCTGTTCCATTTGAGTTGTATATCTGCCAGGACTGTGCAAGATCCGGTAAAAGTGTTGTTTGATCTGCTGCAAAGACACAGAGTGAGTCATAAACATTCAATTGAATCCATAAAGAAATCTGAGCATATGTTGTGAATGGATTCAGTGTATCAAGTGCTGTTCCGCCCCAGCCAACTATGAATGTGGAATTTGTTGTTTGTGCATTGCTTTCCTTAACTGTTATATAGCTTGATAACAAAAAAACAAACACTGCAATAACTAAGGCCGTTTTTAAGACCTTATTCATTTCTATTTCACCTATTTATTTACTATACTTTCATAATATTTAAACATTTTTTTATTTAACGGCATACTATATTATGAAAAAATCCCCCAATTCGTTATGGAAACAGAGGAAGAATGATTTTAGGCCCATAGGAGTTAACACACGAGTTATGAAGGAAATTTTATTCTACCACATTTTCTGTCAAGACAATAGATGGTTCGTACGTTGATATTTTGATTTTTGCATTTAAAGGTATAATCATTTGATCAGATCCATGGCCAAATGGAAGACCATACATCACAGGCTTTTTCATTTTGTTGACATAGTAGTATATGACTTCCTGTATTGAAGGGTTCGGATTTTCATCTATTGGTATTGAGACAAAATCTCCAAAAACAAGTCCCTTAATTTTATAAAGAATTTTGCTTAGCCAAAGTTCCGCCATGTACCTATCTATATCGTATATGCTTGTGGAAACATCCTCCAAAAACAATATTTTTCCGTTTGCCCTAATCTGAAATTCCGTCCCTATAAGTGAAGTAACGAGAGAGAAGTTAGTCCCTGCACTTACACCTTCCGCAACTCCTTCTATAACACTTCCCACAATAGTTGATATCTGTGGCGTAAGATCTAAAATATCACCTTCAAGGATATTTAACATACTTTTTAGCATATTCTTATTCATTATATCAAAATCCACTCCCGGCAT
>JAVRLI010000116.1:0-3455 GCA_031961525.1 Thermoplasmatota archaeon
TTTTAATTTATTATCTATTTCATTCAAGAATCTTTCATATAGAGAACCAATAACTGGAATCGATCCAAAATTTGCGGTATAAAAAAGGTGTGGTTTTACAGGGTATAATATGTAATTATTTTTGTTCTGTTCTTCCATTGCATCTACAATATTTGAAACTTCATTTATAGGCATAATAAAAATCATTTCATCCTCTTCTACATGCCCTAAAATTCTATCTCCCAAACCAGGTAAAGCCAACCTTGGCTTACCTGTTAAAAGAGTTTCAGCAACTGCAGAATCCGATTCAGCTTTACCACTTGAGGTTAATGTTATTTTTTCACCATTATTATATACTGAGGCTGTTATTAATTTTATCATTTGTGCTGGAGTACCATAAATGAGTATCAAATCGGGTTCAATAGGTGATATTTGAAATGGTGTTGTTATTATTCCTTTGTACTTGCCTACGGGCAGTCTTAAAATACTAGAATCAAGCTTACTGCCATCTTCTTTTGTTTTTGTATATAGGCCATAACTCAAACTTCCATCAAGAAAATATTTTGGGGGTTCCTCAAAACCAAAAATGATTATCTCACCAGGGCATGCCATATCCTCTATAGAAGATCCTATGATGTATTCATAATACCTCGATAAAGCAACCATCTGGCAAAAAGTGAATTTTCTGCGAAAATTTTTTAAAGGTCTCAAAAGGGGAATATCCAAATCATCTAAATTTTTTTCTGAAAATATTATACCAACTGGATTTGTTTTCAATTTTAAAATAGATACTAATTTGTTTCCATACTCTTTAAATTCTTCTTTGTTCATAGGTATATAAAATCTAAATCTCACATATTTACTTTTCCAATTTAAACAGACTCTCCGCATGTCTAATTTGATCTAAACGAAATATACAGTATTTTATTTAAATTTTCATTTTTTAATTTATTTTTGATACAAGATAATAATAATCTTTTTTCTTTTTTTAACTCTCTAGAGTTTTGTGTTAATTATATTACAACTCGATTATTCAAACGTTCAGAAACACAATGCATGTCTCTCTCACTGTATTCATTTATTTAATTTTGTTTGCTCTGAAAATATTTTTAATCGTTTATCAAAAATTGAACAGCTTGAAAAAAGTTAATAAAGTGTAAAATTTAATTATTAATAAAATGAACATTCCTTTTGTTGAGGGAAAATTGAACGTTTTAAGAAATATAGAGGAATTTCCGTGGGAATCTTTAATTGTTAATACACAAAAATATGGGCAGAGCATTTACCTTGTTTTCGGTAATGTTTTGCCTGTTGATCTAAGAACTGTACATCTCATGCTTAAAAGAATGAAAATAAAGAGTGAAATTAAAATTAGGAGGGGATTTACATATTACGCTCTTTTAGAGATTATCCTATCATTAAAAAATTATTACGATATGGTTATTGTTTTCCATGATCCTGTTTCATATTCTGATTTAAAGAAGGAGGAGAAATTTGTTCTTATGAATTCATTATTGATATCATTAACAAAATACGCTGAAGATTTTGATTCAATTGCCATATTTGTTCATGATGGTGAATTCAACTATAAGGGCCCATACAATAGAATTGACATGGAATTCACAGGAATTGGATGGAGAATAAAATCAAATTCAAGTGAAATTTTTATTTATCATGATCCAAGGCAAACATCTCTGGAATACTTTATGGAGGTGTGAAAAATGGGAAGGAATGTTCCAAGCATAAGACAGGAGATTGATGCATTGATAGAAAGATGGGAAAAATACAAA
Source organism: Thermoplasmatota archaeon (assembly GCA_031961525.1). GTDB lineage: Archaea > Thermoplasmatota > Thermoplasmata > Thermoplasmatales > ARK-15 > JAVRLH01. Next base: position 1,770 of record JAVRLI010000116.1, read on the forward strand.
AAGAGCATGAGGGCAGAGGATTCCTACATAATGGATTCTTTAATAAAGGATGTGAAAAAGCATGCGGGTGAAGCTTCCTATGCCCTTGATGATCCCCTTGAGGCTGCAATACTCTCCATTTTGATAGAAATTAAAAGAAAGATATGTGAAAATGATCCTGGTGGATGTTGATATTGGTAAAAATGCTTACCTATGGTTCAGGGATGGTGAAAGGGTAGTTGAAAAAATTGAAGAATTCATTCCTGAATTTTATGTTCTGGGTGAAAACCTTGATGAATTGATTGACTTAAAAATAAAGGGAATTAAATATGTGGAAAATAGAAAAATAAAGACAATAGATGGAATTTATGATGGTATTGCAATAGGAACCATACCATCATACTTTTATAACATTGTTGAAAATGTTGATAGATTCGGTAACTATTCAAAATATAGAATATACAATGGTGATGTAAGATTAAGCGTCATGTACCTTTCGTGGAAAAAACTTTTTCCATTCTGGGATGGTTCTGATAGATTTTCAATTCTTAAAAATAATGAATTGAAAATACTTGAAATGAAATATAACGGTAGTGTTAAAATAAACAACAAAAGTTTTGAGGAGAATTCATTAAAAAAGATTGAGGATGAAATTGAAAGTGAGGATCCAGACATAATCATTTTCTGGAACGGTGATAAATACCTTGAAAAAATTGTTCCAAAATTTGGCAGGGAATTTAAAATGGGAAGAAGGTATGGATGGAGGGAAATAAAATCAAGGGAATATTTTTCATATGGAAGGGAATATTACAGAGAAAGGGCATTTATACCAAGAGGTAGAATTATAATTGATCCCCTTACATCATTCTTATTCAATGAATCCGGTATAGATGGAATCATTTCCGCATCAAGAATTTCAGGTCTCCAGGCTTCATATGCTGCAAGATCCACTCCTGGTACACTTGTTTCAACCATGGAGGTTTATACAGCTCTTTTGAATGGTATAGGTGTTCCAATGCACAAAACTTATATAGAGAAAGAAAAGGATCTTGAAACACTTGTAAAGGCAGATCGTGGTGGCGTTGTGTTCCAGCCCATACCGGGTTTTTACTGGAACGTTTATGAAATAGATTACACATCCATGTATCCTTCAATAATTGTTACAAAAAATCTATCACCTGAAACAGTGAATGTTAGGTGCAATAATTACATCACTGTTCCTGAAATAAACTATACTGTCTGCATGGATAAAAGGGGTTTTCTATCACAGGCACTTGAACCGTTACTTAACCTTAGAGTATTAACAAAAAAATCAGAGGATGAAAAAATAAAGAAAATAGATAAGGCTTTGAAATGGATGCTTGTAACATCTTTCGGTTATACCGGCTACAGGAATGCAAAGTTTGGATCCATTGAGGTACATGAGGCAATAAACGCATTCGCTAGGGATATTCTTGTCAAAACAAAGGAAATTGCGGAAAGAAATGGTTTCAGATTCATCCATGGGATCGTTGATTCAATATGGGTTGAAGGGAATGGGGATATTGAGAAAACAATAAAAGAAATAAATGAAATGAGCGGCCTTTTCATAGATCTTTCTGGCATTTACACCTGGTTGAAAATAATAAAGGAAAAGAGCGGTGATGTGGGCGCATTAAACAGGTACATTGCAAGGAAAAGTGATGGATCATTTAAAATCAGAGGGAT
>JAVRLI010000117.1:0-3367 GCA_031961525.1 Thermoplasmatota archaeon
CCCTTGTTAATTTTTCATCTTTAAGAGGATAGACTTCAATATGCATTCCTATGATTCTCTCTATTTCATCAATGTTTGTTCCCTTCCTTCCTATTACCTCCGGTATTTCATCCTCCGGAACGTAAAGATTCATTAGGTTATCGTTCACAATTTCAACTTTCACAGGCATTCTTAGATATTTTTTGATTAGATCCAGAGCCCTGGATTCAGCAAGTTCTATTATTTTTCCCCTTTCCTCCTTTACAGGAATAACAACAACCTCCTCTCCAAAGGTATAGATTTCATATTCAACATTGTTTGTGTAATAGTCCTTCACAACAATAACAGGTCTCGCAAGATCCTGTTCCGTCATACCGCTTGGTATTTTTACAACGTATTCAAGAATGAGTATCTTTGAAATTTTACCATCCTGAATGTGTATAACCGTGTCAACAATCTGTGGTATCATACCAAGTTCAATCCTTCCAATAAGTCTCTGTATTGCATCAATTGCTCTTGTTGAATGGACAACACCAACCATTCCAACACCTGCAAGTCTTAGATCCGCATAAACCTTGAAATCTTCTGTTGTTCTTACCTCATCGAATATTGTGTAATCGGGCCTTACCATAAGAAGAATGTTTCCAGTCTTTTCCATATCACCCTCAAGGGCTGTATACTGTGTTATTTCATCAGAAACCTGAAGATCCCTTGGTCTTTCCATGGTTTTTACAATTTTACCATTCTTTGAATAAAATTCTGCAACAGCCTGGGCGAAGGTTGTTTTTCCTGCACCTGGTGCACCTGATATTAATATACCGCGTGATGGTTCAAGCAATCTTTTAAGCAATTTTTCATCAAGTCCATAATGTTCAATTGAAAATTTAACAATAGGCCTTACAGCAGTAATTTCAAGTCCATCAGAGAATGGTCTCCTTGTTATAACTATCCTGTATTCCTTCAATTGAACAACAGTAACACCCTTCATCTCATACTCAATATATGAATCATCACCCCTCGCCCTTTCTATTATATCGTTGGCTATGTTGTTCAATTCCTCTTCACTTATTGGTGAAGTGGATAATGGATATAGCTGAAAGTTTCCTGGTGAACCCTTCTTTGCCATGGGAACAGTATTAACCTTTAAATGAACACTCATTGTGCTTTCATCAAAAAAATCCTCAATCTTTACCCTGGGACCTGTTATTTCACCAAGATAAATAACATCTATACCCTTGATTCTTGCCACTGTTGATTGAATAAAATCCTGTGTAACAAGTGTTGCATTGTTTTCCAATGCAACATTCCTTATCATTTCATCAATCTCTCCACTCTTTGCCCTATCAATCTGCCATTTTTCAGGTCTTTTACCACCGAATGATAATTTTATTATATTTTTATGGTAAAGATCAATTATTTTTTCAAGTTCGTTTAAACCCGTGAAACCAATCATCAATCCCCTGTTTGCCTGTGCCTCTATCTCCGATATTACGGCCTCTGGTATTATTACCTCTCCTCCTTCCTTTGATAAAAGTTCATAAAATTTACCGCTTATTATCACAGATGTATCCGGAACATATTTCATGATTAACACAAATAATTATTACTTAAAATAATTTTTTAAAATTTCATCAAGTATCCTGTTCACCATGGATCCAACCGCTCTTCCTGATAACTTTTCCATAACTGTTCCCATAAGTATTGCCTTGGCATTACTTTTTTTAACTATGCTCTCATTTTCCTTTATTATTTTATTTATAAATTCCCTTAAATCCTTCTCACCCATGGGTCTGTATTTTTCAACTATTTCATCAATATTTTTTCCATATTTTATGTAATCCTTAAGAATGTATGGTATTCCATCCTTCACAATGTATCCATTTTTAAGGAAAAGGAATATTTTTGCAAGTATATCTTCATCAATTTTTGTTGTATCATAACCATCCTTTTCAATCTCTGAAATTGTGTTTATTAAAGTTCTTGATATAACATTACCATTACCGTAAATTTCAAAAAGTTTCACAAATGTTTCATCAAGATCATTGTTTATTATCTGGTAAGCCTGCTGCTTCGATATACCATATTTCTTTGAGAATTCCTCAACTGTTTCCTCAAAACTCTTTGGAAGATTTTTCCTTATTCTTTCTATCATATCCTCAGTAATTTTTACAGGTGGTATATCCGTTTCGGGATACATTCTTTCCCTTCCTGGTAAGGGTCTGAGAAATTCAGTTGTACCATCATCCCTTGGACCCCTTGTCTCTTCGGTTATTCCCTCCTTTGCCTTTTTTATCCTTTCAATGAGCATTGATATGGCTGTTTTTGCTTTATTTAAATCCGCAACAACAAAAATTATCGCATCCCTTTCACCTGCATTGAAAAATTTCTTCAACTCATTCACTTCCTGCTCGGTTATTCCATATGCTGGTAATTCATCTGTATGGAAAAGGCCGCCTATGCCCAAAACCCTTACTATTTCTGCAAGCTCCTTCCCAAGCCTGTATTTTTCACTTTTTAAATAACCTGCAAGGTTTGAAACATAGAGTGCATATACCCTATTATTATTTGCAATTCCATTTTTAATTATTTTACTCTTAGTGTTATTGAAGATATGGGTAACATCACCCTCTTTGAAATCAAATTTCAGATCCTTCAATTCCTTTGAAAGATCAAGTAACATTTTTTGCCTTTCCACCTCATACCTTGATATTTTTTCAAGGAGGTTTAGCCTTGAAACACCCTTCACTTCAACCCTTTTGCCATCAATTGATATGTTCAGATCCTGCCTAATTGAGCCGAGACCTCTCTTCACTCTTTTTGTAGATCTCAGAACAAAACCAATCATTTCTGCAACCTTTTTTACCTGCTCTGGTGTTGTCAGTTGTGGGGCGGTGGATATTTCAATCAATGGAATGCCAAGCCTGTCAAGCCTGTAAACAGCATAACCCTCCTTTTCATCTATCTTCCTTGCGGCCTCCTCCTCAAGGCATACTGTTGGAATATCAATTCTTCCAAATTCAGTATCAATGTAACCGTTAAGGCCTATTAATGCTGTCCTCTGAAAACCCGATGTGTTTGATCCATCTATAACAATTTTTCTCATGAAATGAACTTCATCAACTATTTTACAGTGCAGCAATAATGAAACAGTTATGGCAATCTCAAGCGCATCCATATTTAGGGGATGGGGTGGCTCTTCATCCATTTCAACAAGGCATGAATTCTCAGTTATCTGATAAATGAACGTCCTGCTCTTTTTTGATTCTAAAAGTGCCGCAGCATCATATTCACCAAGTTCGCTCTGTACCGGTCTTAAAGTTCTTACAAATTCGCCAAGAACGTTATCGCTTAAATATGAATCGCATGAACAGAAAAGTTTCTTTGTATC
>JAVRLI010000118.1:0-3448 GCA_031961525.1 Thermoplasmatota archaeon
GCAATGGAGAAGTAATATCAATGGACACAAAGAGAATAATGTCATTGGTTCGTAAAGAGGAAAGAATGCAAAGTATAATAGATGAGAAAAGTGCAATAAACGAAAAGAGGGGAATAAAGAGATCAAAGAGAATAGAGGGATTGGAGAGAAGGAGAGACAAAATATTAAAGAAGATTCAGAACATCAAAGAGGATTTCTACTACAAGGCGATAAACCACATATTCAATAGCCACGAATATGTGGTTGTGGAAGATCTGAATTTGAAAGAGTTGAAGGAATCGGAGAAAGGGAGCAAATTGGTAAGGAGAAAAGTGAATAAGTATCTGCAATACATATCTTTGAGTGAATTTTTCCGGATATTGGAATGGAAAGGGGAACTATATGGTGAGAGATAATAAGGGTGGATCCAAAGGACTCGAGCAAGACCTGTTCAAATTGTGGCTATGTTAATCATGAGCTAAAGTTAAGCGATAGGGTATTCAAATGCCCTGTTTGTGGAATGAAAATGGACAGAGATTTGAATGCGTCAATAAACATATTAAAAAGAGGTTTAGAGCGTATAGCTCCCTCGTCGGGACACGGCGAGTATATGCGTGAAATGGTTCTCGATAGAGAACCTATACGCAGAACCCTCGCACTTTAGTGCGGGAGGTATGTCAGATACAGGGATCTGGAAGATCATCACGTCTTTATGCGGGCGGTATAACAAAGGGTGCGTCATTCCTTCTTGATACAAAGGATATAGTTGAAATTTTCATAAACAGGGCATACGTTTATGGTATCGAATTTAAATCCATTGATGAGGTAAACACTGAAAATTTGAAGAAGGAAATAGATGAGGACAGGAAAAAATAGGTGAAAAGGTTGAGGAAAAGAACATTATCAATCCTGCACTTTTGATTGTTGAGAGCCCGAACAAGGCAAAGCACATATCGCATTTCTTCGGTAAACCAAATTTAAGGATAATTGGAAACGCCATTGTTTATGAGGTTGCAATAGGTGACAGGGTTTTAACAATAGCTCCTTCACTGGGCCATACCGTTGATTTAACCACAACTGATGGTTTCCATGGTGTTTTTAAAAATGGATCTTTTATTCCTGTCTATTCACCCATAAGGAAATGTTATGATTGTGGTTATCAGTTCACTGAAGGGAATAGATGCCCTGTCTGTGGATCAAAAAATATCTACAATGCAGGGAAACAGATTGAAGTTCTACGCAAACTTGCTTATGAATGTGAGGAAATCATGGTTGGTACGGATCCCGATACGGAGGGTGAAAAGATAGCCTTTGACCTTATGAATTTACTTCATCCCTTCGGAAAGAGCATAAAAAGGGCAGAATACCATGAGGTCACAAGGGAGGCAATTTTAAGGGCATTGAGGGAGAGCAGGGATTTTAACCTGAACCTTGTGAAGGCACAGATGGTGAGAAGGATTGAGGACAGGTGGATAGGTTTTGAACTTTCACAGATCCTGTGGAATAGATTCAGGAGAAGGAATTTATCGGCCGGCAGGGCACAGACTCCTGTACTAGGATGGATAATAGAAAGGTATGAAAAATCCAAAGAAACTAAGGAGGAATATTTTATAAAAGATACGGATATAAAGGTGCCCTGGCAGAATGACGTTTATGCAAGTGTTAAAGAAACGGGTGAGGAAACAAAGGATTATATTGTACCACCATACACAACGGATGAAATTCTGAAGGATTCAAACATAATTCTTGGCATAGGTTCAGATAAAACGATGGAAATTTTGCAGGATCTGTTTGAATCAGGTCTGATAACATACCACAGAACGGATTCAACGAATGTATCAAAGGATGGAATGAGTATAGCAAAAAAGTACCTTGGAGAACATTTTAGACAAAATGAATGGGGAAAAGAGGGAGCCCATGAATGCATAAGGCCAACAAGACCTTGGACAAGGGATAATGTTGAAAGGCTTGTAAAGGAGGGTGTGCTTTCCATAAATATTGAAGAAAAGGCTTTCCTTGTTTATGATCTCATATTCAGAAGGTTCATGGCTTCACAGAGCAGGGGTGAAATAAAAATAAAAAATTATGAAATATGGGTAAAGGATGAAAAATTGAATGTTTCTTTGACAGTTGAGGCGAAAGGTAAAAGTTATGAACTTTATCCATACAGGGTAAAGATTTACAGACCTTTACAAACAGGATTTGTAAAAATTGAGGTGGAAAAAAGAATAACAAAAATTTATCCATATTCACAGGCAGATGTTATAAGGGTAATGAAGGAAAAGGGTATTGGAAGACCAAGTACCTATGCCACAATAATTTCAAGACTTTTCAAAAGAAACTATGTTATTGAAAGGAATGGGAAATTAATACCAACAAAAATTGGCTATACAGTTCATTCATTTTTATCAAAACATTATGGTAATTTTGTCAGCGAGGAAAGAACGGAAATTCTTGAAAAAAAGATGGAGGATGTTGAAGAAGGAAACAGGGATTATCAGGAAGTTTTGAAAGAACTTTATGAGGAAATGTCAAAAATAAGAAGGGTCTAAATATTTTTCAATTAACCATTTTCCATAATGGTTAGAAATTAATACTAATCTTCAAAATAAAGATAATGATAAGAATTTTGTTTGAATAAGTATTCCCACAATTGATACTTAATCTATCAATCTTTTAATAGATTTCATTTGCTTACACAAAATTCTTATCACTATCTTGTATCTTTTTCTTTTATGACTTATTTCATATTCTTTTATGACTTATGTGTATCTTCAAACTTTTTCTCTTTTTAACTTTTTTGCCATCTTTGACTTTTAAAGTAAGAAGTAATTGTTCAAAATGTAAATATTAACAAAATTTACATCTATAACATTTTTAGTATAAGTTGATCATCTAAGATTTGTATCTTATGTTAGTTTAGGATCCTATGTATCTTTTGTACGTTTAGAAAATATATGAAAAAGAGGAAAAAACATTTACCTAAGAATACAAAAAATTGATAGTGAAAACAGTACATTATGTAATAAATAGAAAAAATAAGTCCTTTGTGAGAATAAGATTTTCTAGAGAATTTGAAAAGGAAATTGCCGTGAAAATAATAGCATCCCATCTCAGGAGGATAACAATACTAATGGTTTTTGAATTTTTTTACTATCAAAGTTTTATGCAGAGCTATCTAAAAAAATTATATACATCTTAATCAATTATCATTGTTGATCATTGATGAACTCTTATCAGGAATATGAAAAAGATCTTCTTTACATGAAAATGTTTGACAGGCAGTTAATATTTTCCGTAGATCAAAGTGTATTTAAGGCACAGTTTTTACACAATATAATTAAAGATGGGACCGTCTTGATGTATTTACCTTTTCTAGATGAAATTTCATTTTCAATTTCAAAAACAGACCCAAATTATGAAATAATTGAATTTTTACTTAAAAAAGACAAGATTCGTTATGAAAAAA
>JAVRLI010000119.1:0-3352 GCA_031961525.1 Thermoplasmatota archaeon
ATCTTCATTGTAGTACAGTGTTTCAAAATTTCTTTCCCTTCTTCTCACTATTTCATTCATGGATGCAAGTGTAAATGACCAGAATGATGATGGATATGTGGGTATGAATGCTGTATAGACCCTAACATACCTGAATATTTTTTTAAGGTTCTCGTATGCCATTTTAAGATGTTCAGGATAAAAGAATGGTGATCCGCTCTGTGTTGCAAATATTCCATTTTCATTCAATCTTTTTAATACAAGGGAATAAAATTCGTCACTGAAAAGAACTCTTGCCGGACCAACAGGATCAGTGGAATCAACAAGTATTGCATCGTATCTCTTATCTACCCTTTTTAGATACTCATAACCGTCATCAACAATAACATTCATTCTTTTATCATTAAAGGATACGTTCAATGTTGGAAAATATTTCCTTGATATTTCTATCACCTTTTCATCAATTTCAACAAGGTCCAATCTCTTAATATTATGTTTCAAACACTCCCTTGCCAGACCACCATCACCCCCTCCTATTATCAGAACATTTTCAGGATTTTCAATTGAAAATAATGGTATATGGGCAAGCATTTCATGGTAAATGAACTCGTCCCTTTCCGTAAGCTGGAATGTTTTATCAAGGAAAAGCACCCTTCCCAGGGTTCTGTTCTCAACAACATCTATTCTCTGGAACTTTGATCTTCCCCTGTAGATTTCCCTGTCAACAGAAATCGATAGTTTTACTCCTTCCTTCTGAACTTCCCCTATCCATTTCATGATTGCAATATATTAATTATTAATTTAATTTTTTCCGGATTTTAAAAATTAAAAAATATTATGAATATAAAATAAACTAACTTCCGATTCGTTATTTTATTAATAAAATTATTTATAATTCCATGACATGAAAAAAAACTGTGAAGAAATCATACGAGAGATCATCAATTGAACCGCTTGTAATTCCAAATTTTCTTTACAAAATCTGGAAGGAAAGGTTCAGGGAGTACTACAACATGGATATAGAGAACGATTTACTTGATGTAATAATAAGAACATATTACATAAGAAGTACATGGAAATGGCAGAGGGCATACAAGGAAATAAAGAAAATACTTTCAATGAAGGGAATGAACGAAAGAGATAGCAGAAATAGGGCAAAAATGTTAATATCACTCTTTGATTCCTGAATTGTGGAAAAAAGGGATCTTGAAAGATTGCTTTCAAAGCTGGATAAATTGGAAAAACCAAAGGTACTCCTTGAACAGTATCAGACAGATCCCTGTATAGCAGCAGATATTTTGATTTTAGCTTACAATGACATAAAAGGAAAGGATGTTGCAGATTTTGGTACTGGGAATGGTACTTTTGCAATAGGTGCAAAATTATTGGGTGCGAAAAATGTATATGCTATTGATATTGATCAGGATGCGATAAACATTGCCATAAAAAATGCAGAGAAATTTGGTGTTGAAATTGAATTTAAAAGAATGGATGTGAGGGATTTCAAAATTAATGTTCATACCGTAATTATGAATCCACCATTCGGTTACCAGATTCCCTTTTCGGATAGTTTATTCATTGAAAAGGCAATGGAATTATCCAATAACATTTATATGTTACACAGTAAAAATGCAAGAGAATATTTAATTAAAAAGGTGGGAAAAAAATTTTCCATTGTTTATGAAAAAGATTATAAATTGAATTTACCTTATACCTTCAGGTTCCATAGAAAGGAAATCAAAAGCATAGATGTAAAACTTTATGTGTTAAGGGTGATGAAATGAACAGAATTGTCCTTCCGGGGGAAATGATATGTACAATTGAGGAATGGGCACCAGGAAAAAATGTGTTTGAGGAGAATGGAAGAATCTATTCTAAAACACTTGGCATTATGGAATTCGATAAAAAGAATATGACAGTTAATGTTAATCCTTTGAACGATCTTCCGGAGCTGAAGGTGGGAGATATTGTTTATGGTGTTGTTCAGGATCTTTTTGAGGATTTTGCCCTTTTAACTGTAATTTCCATAGAGGGTGTTGAAAGGGAAATTGTTGGAAGTAAACAGGATGGAATAATACATATTTCAAAGGTATCAAACAGGTACATAGATGAAATAGGAAAGGCTTTCAGGATAGGAGACATTGTGAGGGCAAAGGTAATAAGGGCAAAGCCTTCCCTTCAGTTAACAACAAATCAACCAAACCTGGGTGTAATAAAAGCTCTGTGCATGAAATGCAGATCCCCACTTGTGAGAAAAAATGATACACTTTACTGTGAAAGATGTGAAAGAACTGAAATAAGAAAAATTGCCAGCGACTATGGAAACATTAAAATAAAGGTAAAAAATGAACCTATTGAGAGGATGTATAAGAATGAAAAAGAATAGGGATTATGAAAAACTTTCCGTTGAAATTGAAAAGTTAAGAAAGGAAGTTGAAGAACTTAAATCACTCATGAGGGACATTGTTCAAATAATGTTTGATGAGGATGATGAAATTGATGATGATGCAAGACCTTTCCACAACAACTGAAGGTGAAAAATATGACAATGCCAATAAAGGTTATTGAGGATTTTCTGAACAAGAGGATATCCATGCTTATGAAGGATAACAGAATAATAGAGGGTGTGCTGATTGGATACGATGAGTACATGAATTTAATTATAAATGAGAGCGAAGAAAGAATAAATGATTCTGTAAGAAAGCTAGGTATAGTGATAGTGAGAGGAAACAATATACTGAGAATTGCATCAAAGTAAAATGATAAACTGTCCGGATTGTGGTGGAGAAATAGACGAAAATAATTTGACCTGTAAAAAGTGCGGAAGGAAGTTCACAAGGGAAGAATATAATCAATTGATTGAGAAAACTATTCTGGAAAACATAATCCTTGATGATTTTGAAAAAAGTTATGAAAATCTTGTTAAGGAAATAGATTCACTTGAAGAGATATTAAGGGAAGAAAAAAAAGGTATTGAAAATACTTCCCCTGAGTACCAGAAATTGAAGGAAAATGAAAAATTGCTCTACAGCTATGTTCTTAAAAAGGAGAATGAAATAAAGGAACAGAGGGAGGAGCTGGAAAACCTTAAAAAAAGCATTGATGAAATGTTTGAGAAGAAGGATTTTGGTCCTAGTTCAATAATAGTTAAAAAGATTGTTTCACTCTCAAATGAAATAAAAAATCTGAATGATGAATTATTAAAATTAAAAAGTGAGAATTCAAGATATAAAAATGAAATAGAAAATATAAAGAAAATACTTGAAATACAAAACGGTTCAAATATAGGTGAAAAGATAAAAAAGCTTGTGGATGAAAATAGAGAACTTAAACTTGATATTGAAAATCTGCAGAAAAGAATTGATTTACAGAA
>JAVRLI010000120.1:0-3406 GCA_031961525.1 Thermoplasmatota archaeon
ACCATTGCATTCCTGTCATGATGAGAAATATGCTTGCAAGATCCACACCAAATGGCAAATTTATTAACAAAAGAACAAAGAATGGGAATAGGGCCGTTGCAGGAATTGATGCCAGTATTTCAAATACAGGTACAAGATATTTTGATTTTTCTTTTTTTGATTTAAGGTAAATTGCAACAGGAATGATCCATAAAAGCGATAGAAAATATGCAATGAAAAGTCTCAGGATTGATAGAATTATTGCAAGTGGAACGGGATAAAGATCGGATGGTGAAATTTCAATTTTTATACCTTGATGGAATGACAAAATTATTGCATAAACGATAAGTGAAAGAATAAAAATCAGAAGGGCGTAACCAATGTATTTAATATTTTTCCAGATTTTTGAAATAACTGGAAATTTGGCAACATTTGTTATTCTCTCAAAGATTTTTCTAAAAATGTTTAATGGTTTATTAAACAATGGCAGGAACTTAAATATGTTAAGCAGATAGAATCTTCTTTCAGGTGAAGTTTCTGCAACACTTTCATATTTATATTTTTCAGATACTTTTGTTAACGGTCTCCATATTAAAATATCCATAGCAATTATTATAAGAATCAATGTGAAAAGAGCAAGAAGACCGTTAAATATATGGCCGGCTTCAACCTCGGTCCAGAGAAAAGATCCCAAACCAGGTATTGTATAGTTTACGTTTCCAACAGAAATTATTTCAGCAGCAAATAGAAAATACCATCCACCTGCCCATGACATCATGCTGTTATAAACAAGTCTTGGTATCATGGCAGGGAAATATAGAATCCTGAACCTTGAAAGACCTGTAAGGGAAAACGCGTTTGTTACCTCCCCTAATTCTTTTGGGATTGTTATTATGCTTTCATATACACCGAAAGCCATGTTCCAGGCCTGGCTTGTGAATATTAGTATTATGGAAGCAATCTCCACGCCTATTCCAGCAGGGAAATAGTAAATAAAAAGGAAAAGAACAACGGGAAAGAAACCAAGGATGGGAACACTCTGAAGTATATCAAGTATTGGGATAAGAATTCTTTCAGCCCTTTTATTTATGGCTGCGTAAAGACCATAAAATATGGAAAATATTAAGGAAATAACATATGCCGCAAGCATTCTTCCGAATGAAAACAAAGAATAGAGAAAAACCTTTAAATCAAGAGATGGTGGGAACAGGGCGTATATTGCAACCATCAAAAGTATTGAAATTTCAACGACCAAATACTTTCTTATCCTTTTCCACACCATCCATCCTAAAATTTCATCAATGTATATACCTTTTTTGGAATTTTTTTAATTCGATAAGATTAAAATAATGTATGTTTTCATGTTTTCTATGGACAACAAAATGCTCAATGATGCAGAAAAACTTTACAATAAAGAACATTTCGATCAGGCACTGAAACTTTACCTTCAGGCCCTGAATGATGCGGATGAAAAAGAGAAGGTTAATATACTTAGAAGGATCGCTGAATGTTACGTTTACAAAGATCAACCTGATATGGACAATGCAATAAAGTATGAAGAAATGGTTTTAGAAAAAATTAAAAATGATGAAAAGAGCTATTTGAAGGAAAAAATGTTTTATGCAACAATTGTTGCGGAAAAGGATGAGAAAAAGGCGCTTAATATTTTTAAGGATTTAGAAAAAATATGTTCCGAAAAATACCCTGAACTTTTACCGGAACTTTATAACAACATGGGTCTTTTACTCTGGAATGATAAAAAGGCTGCAGAAAACTATTTCAAAAAAGCACTGGAAATTTCAAGGGAAAAGAAGGATTTTGAAAATTATATACTTTCATTGCAGAATCTAAGTTACCTTGAAAGAGAAAATGGAAATATGACAAAAGCACTGGATTATCTAAAAATTGCAATGGATGCAATAGATGAGACCATGAAGGGAATTGCAAAAAGTAAAAGGAAAGAATTTAAAGAATCATATCTGGATGTTTACGATCAGGCTGCTGACCTTGCCCTTGAAATGGAGGACTTTGACCTTGCCATGGAAATAACGCAGAGATCAAAGAATATTTCATAATGAAAAATTATCCTTTACAATAATCCATAGTTTTTCAATAACATATTCATCAATCTTTTCACCAAGTTCCCTGGATGCACCATTTGGATCGCTTAATGTTCCATAGGTGTATATTTCTCTGTAATTCTTTGTTACCATATATTTTTTATCAGGCTTTTTTTCAAATATCCAGTTTTTCTTCACAAGATCCTCCCTTATATGCAACATCCTTGATGTTTCTATTATTCCAGCATGTGAATCATTTTCTGGCACGAGTTTTGATCTCAGTTCATAGGCAATGTCATAATCAGAAAGAACCATGATTTTAACATCCTTCTGCTCAAGTATCTTCCTTGCAGCATACCTTATTGCACCCATATGGAGTGAACTTGCGTGCCCTGATATTATCAGAATCTTTTTAACACCATCGTCCGTAATTTCTTTAAGTATATCGTAAACAAGGTTGTAAAGGGTTTCGAAACCGATTGAAATTGTACCCTTAAAATCATTAAGCTCTGTATACCCATAATAAATGGGGGGTAAAATTAAACCGTTTGATTTTTCAGCAATTTTTTCAGCAACATATATGGCCTGCAATGAATCGGAACTTAAAGGTAAATGGTGTCCATGTTCTTCAGTGGATCCAACAGGCAAAATCACAAGAGGATCCTTTTTTAATCTTTCCTCTATTTCCGGGTATGTGAGATCCATCCAGTACATGAAGGAAAATAGGTAAACTTTAAATTTAAAATTTTTGAGTCCCGGCTCCCGGACTCGAACCGGGGACATGCGGATTTCTGCGGCGGCCTTTTTCCCACTACAGTCCGCCGCTCTACCACTGAGCTAAGCCGGGTAATTTCTTTTATACAAAAAGATTATTTAAAATTTCTTTTTTCAAAAATTTTTTCAGGAAAACAATAAAATAAAAGGGGAGGAGGGGCATCAGCGTGATTGATTGCATGCTCATGCAATTGATCAATTGGTATAATTATAATCTTATATTTAAAACTTTCGTTTCAATAGGTAGATTAAAACAAAAATTAAAATAATTAAGGCAAAAACGTAATATGGATTGTAAACAAAAAATGGTAATATGAAAAATATTGTTTCTGAATTAAAAGTATGAACAACACTTGAAAAAATTAATGGAAAGAAATAAAGAGTGGAATTTTCAATATATATGTTTGAATAGAAAGAAATAATGGAAATACCCGCAAAAATTGAATCATTTTTAAAGTATACTGTTGATGAATAAATGTAAAAACCTGGACTTGTAATACCTGTGTAAAATTTTGAATTCTCAATAACGATATTAACATTTTTTCCATAAAGGATTCCACCTGATGAATTTGCATAACATTCATTTATTAAAT
>JAVRLI010000121.1:0-3269 GCA_031961525.1 Thermoplasmatota archaeon
GTTACATTGCCGGGCACAGGCCGTTAAAAGCCCTGAATTGTATTGATTCATTGGGAAATATAGCCCTGAACAAAAACATTAAGATAAAAGTTTTGGGTAATTTTTCCCAGTTCTGTAAGGATTTTATGGATTCAGCAGGTATTGAATACAGGGAGATGGAATCATTTTACGAATATTTGATAATTGTGGATGAAAGGGAAATGTTAATGGTAATATCCCAGGAGGATGGTGAACTTTTTGGTATAGATGTTACGGCAAAGGAATGTATTCTTGCAAACAAAAACCACTTTGAACTATTATGGAAACAGGCAATGAATAAAGAGATCACAAAATAAAAAAAGAAAAAATTATTTTTTAACTAGGGGGAATATGGGTATAATGGGATTTTTTCCAGCCATTACCCATCTATCGTTGATTATTACTGCCGCACCAAGCCACATGGTGAATATTGAATCTATTATACCCACCCAGCCTGCAGCCTGAAGACATCCGGGGAAGGCGCCAAGGGCCGTGGATCCGGATGCTGTAAGTGTCATCAGTGGTATTGCATAAAGAATGAAAACAATGAGCAGGAAGAATAGGGCCAGGTTTAAAACAAGGTTCATCTTGAAACTTCCAATCCAGTAAATCAAAGTCATTATAATGAAACAGAATGCCATAATTCCTACTTGGTGTGCAACAATTAAAGGACTGAACCATCCAAGTTTAATGCCTATGTGTGTAAAAGCAAAGACAAGGAAGAATGCTGAATATGAACCAAAGGCTGTAGCTCCAAAGGTATTCCCATTGTTATACTCCCAGATGGATGCAACCAGAAGAAACAGTCCACCAAAAAACAGAGCCGGGGCAATCATTACTATACTTTCCGCTGAGAAGCTAAAAAAGCCAGCGGCATAAAGAGACAGGGCAAGCAATGTAAATCCATAGGCAAAGATTCCCAATGCTGTTGGATCACCTTTTTTCTGGTCTGGCATATTGTTATCACCTAAGGTAGTAATAAAATACATATATTTTAAATTTTCGTTATAAAACAATTATTTATTAAAATTAAATTACGAATTTTTTTATTTAATTAATTTTTTTTCAAAAATATTAATTAAATTTAATTAAATAAAACTATTTATGTATATTAAAGTAACATATTTCAAAATATTTTTATACCTGTATTTCATTACCACTATTAGTGGTAATAAGTGGTGATGGGAGATGGAAGAGGAAAGGTTTGTGGTTGTAAAACTGAAAAATGGGGAAGAGAAAAAAATTGCAATAGATGAGGATGGTTTTATAAAGGATCCAAAGGACTGGTGTGAAGAATTTGTTTATACAGTGGCCAAGGAAGAGGGCATAGAAAACCTGACGGATGAACACTGGAAGGTCATTAACTATCTTAGGTCATACTATCTGGAATACGATAGCTGTCCTCCCATAAGGATGCTGGTGAAAAATACCGGGTATGATCTAAAAAAGATCTATCAGCTTTTCCCCACGGGTCCTGCAAAGGGTGCCTGCAGGCTAGCAGGTGCACCAAAACCAACGGGGTGTGTTTAAATGATATATGCTGTTTGTCCTGTATGTGGTTATGCAATTGATATTTTCAAAGAGGATGAACTTAAATCCCCTGTAAGGGAAAAAAGGTTGAAATACCTCCTTTCAAGGGATCAAGTATGCCCTAACTGTATAACAACCATTGGCAAGTGTGTAAGAGTAGATGAAAGTGAAGAAAATATACCTATTTTCAAAGTGAATGTTGAGGAAAGCGAAAAAGAGCAGTTGAAAAAATTTGCAAGAGAGCATGGATATGTTTGGGTTACAGAATACACTTTAAAACACTTCAGAGGTGAGATAAAATGAGTGAACCGGAGGAAGTTGAAAAGGGTCTAAAGATTATAGAGGAATTAAAAAAAGGACCATGGCCCAGTTACATAAAAGAGACAGAAAAAACAAGGTATCCATTGAAACTTTATGCTGCATCACTTTACCTAAAAAGGGATCTATGGACAACGGGTGGATATGTATCCGTTCCAGGTGTACCAACGGGAATTTTAATGAGGGTAACAAGTAGGCCGGATATAGGAGAAAGTGCAAACGTTGTAAGAATTTACATGCCTTCAGGAAACTTTGTAACAAGCAGAATGCTAAGAAATCTTGCAGATTTTGCAGATAAATACGGTGTTTCCATGATACATGCCATAACAACAAGTGATGATTTTGAAATACCAGGTATTCCAAAGGAAAGGATAAGGGAATTTGCTGAAGAGTTCAGAAAATCCGGAATGGATGTTGGATCAACGGGTGATGCATTCAGAAATACAACAAACTGTGTTGGTCCAGCTCTATGTGAATATGCACAGTTTGATACATGTAAATTCAGGGATGACTTTTATGATAGATTTTTTGATTATGCCAAATATCCAACATTTCCACATAAAATGAAATTCAAGATTTCAGGATGCCCTCTTGACTGTGCAAGGGCAACACAGAAAGGTGATATTGCTCTTGTTGGATCCTGGGAAGGTGCTCCAAAAATTGTTGAGGAAGAGTTGAAAAATTTAAGTGAAGATGAAATCAAAGAAATCGTTCAATCCTGCCCTGTGGGCGCAATATCATATGAAAATAATAAACTGAAAATCAGCGATGACTGTATTCAGTGTATGGAGTGTATAAGGAAATCCAGGGGTGCAATTTTGCCAGGGGAAAAGAAAAAATTCCTTCTCTATGTGGGCGGAAAGCTTAGAGGAAAAAAAGGACCTTTCACGGCAAAATTGCTTGCAAAGCTGGATGATCCATATGCTGCATTTGACATCATTGAGAACATTTTGAACGTTTACATGGAGAATGCTGCAAGGAAGGAAAGGCTTGGTGACATGATTTTCAGAATAGGAATGAATAATTTCCTTGATCTTCTTAAAAAAGAGAAAAGTGTATACAATTTGAAAGATCTAAGGTCAAATCTGTTCTATAAGGTCACAGAGGAAGATAAGGCAAAAATGCTTGAAGAATTAAAAAAATCCGTTGGGGGTGAATGAGCATGGAAGGGCCACCAAGACCTTACACTGAATATGTTCCTGAATACATAAAAAGGAACATTGGAAAATGGAAAAAGCATAGAATGATTGAACCTGGGATAATGGAACATGAAAGTCAAAAAGGTGAAAAAATTTATACAATAAGGGCAGCGTCAACATCAAACTGCAGGTATTCCACAGAAACTGTAAGGAAAATTGCTGATCTGATAGACAAATATTCGGATGGTTACATGAGGTATACGG
>JAVRLI010000122.1:0-3412 GCA_031961525.1 Thermoplasmatota archaeon
CAATCAATATCCTTTCCGGAATAATTGTTCCAAACTTTGGAAATTATGATAAAAATGGTGATAAGGATCAAGTTATTGAACATTTCAGGGGAACCGTTTACGGATCCTACTTTAAGGATCTTTATGCTGGAAGAATAAAAATTGCATACAAACCACAGTATGTGGACAGTATTCCGAAAATTTATAAGGGAAAGGTGAAGGATTACATCGAATCCATCCAGGGTAAAAGGAAGGATGAAGTAATCCAAATGATGAGAATTGAAAAGATTTTGAACAGAAACATTGAAGAACTTTCAGGTGGAGAATTACAATCTCTCGCAATTTCCGTAACATTAATGAAGGATGCTGACCTTTATTTCTTTGATGAACCATCATCCTACCTTGATATAAAGCAAAGGCTTGAATTCGCAAAAATGATAAAGGATCTGTCGCAGAAAGCACAGGTTTATGTTGTTGAACATGACCTTGCAATAATGGATTTTCTTGCGGATACCGTACACATTGTCTATGGTTCTGAGGGAGCTTACGGTATAATATCAAAACCGTTGACAACAAACCACGCAATAAATTCATATTTAAGTGGATTCCTTAAGGAGGAGAACGTTAGAATAAGGGACTGGGAAATAAAATTCATTGTTCATCCACCATCAATTGACAAATCTCTCGAAAAATTGATTGAGTGGTCGGATCTAACAAAAAAATTTGAAAATTTTTCCTTAAGTGTTTCATCCGGTAAACTATTAAAGGGCGAGGTTGTTGGTGTTGTTGGTGAGAATGCAACGGGTAAAACAACCTTTGTTAAAATGCTTGCAGGCGTGATAAATCCTGATTCTGGTAAAATAGATTCAAACATAAAGGTAAGCTACAAACCTCAATATATAAGGTTTGATGAGAGTATTACCGTTAACGATCTCTTCAACAAATATGCAAAAAATGCGCTCGAGGATCCATTCTTCAAAAATGAAATATGGGAACCATTTAATCTGAATTCATTGATGGAAAGGGATGTTATGAACCTTGCAGGTGGAGAATTGCAGAAGGTTGCAATTTCATTATGTTTTGGAAGGGAAGCCGATGTATTTTTACTTGATGAACCTTCAGCATACCTGGATTCAGCTGAAAGAATGACAGCAGCAAAAATAATAAGAAGGTTTATAGAAAAAACCAAGAAGACAGCGCTTGTCGTTGATCACGATATCTATTTCATTGACCTAATATCAGATTCACTCATGACCTTTGAAGGTGAACCGGGTATTTCAGGCATTGGAACGGGTCCATATAACATGAGGGATGGTATGAACAGGTTTTTGAAAAATGTTGACATAACATTCAGAAGGGATGATAAAACAAAGAGACCCAGGATAAACAAACCGGGATCATACAACGACAGGGAACAGAAGGCAAGGGGAGAGTATTATTATCTATAGTAAAGGTAAAATATCCTATTCAGATTATCCAGATAGAGCGGAGGTTGTCGAGACTGGTCAAAGGCGCCAGATTGAGGGTCTGGTTCCGTAGGGATGCGAGGGTTCAAATCCCTCCCTCCGCATTTTTCAGGAAAATGTTTTATCCAGAAAAGGGATTCCTGTTTAAGCATGTTGATTGCACTGATCATATTTGTTATCACGTACACATTAATTTCACTTAGAAGAATAAGGGGAACTGACATACTCCCTACACTAAAGTACGAGAGTTCTGCGTATAGGTTCTCTAACAAGAACCATTTCACGCATATACTCGCCGTGTCCCGACGAGGGAGCTATACGCTCCAAACCTCTTTTTAATATGTTTATTGATGCATTCAAATCTCTATCCATATTCATTCCACAAACAGGGCATTTGAATACCCTGTTGCTTAACTTTAGCTCATGATTAACATAGCCACAACTTGAACAGGTCTTGCTCGAGTCCTTTGGATCCACCCTTATTATCTCTCTTCCATATAGTTCCCCTTTCCATTCCAATATACGGAAAAATTCACTCAACGATATGTATTGCAGATACTTATTCACTTTTCTCCTTACAACTTTGCTCCCTTTCTCCGATTCCTTCAACTCTTTCAAATTCAGATCTTCCACAACCACATATTCGTGGCTATTGAATATGTGGTTAATCGCCTTGTAATAGAAATCCATTTTGATGTTCTGAATTTTCTTCAATATTTTATCTCTCCTTCTCTCTAATCCCTCTATTCTCTTTGATCTCTTTATTCCCCTCTTTTTGTTTATTGCACTTTTTTTATCTATTGTACTTTGCAGTCTCTCCTCTTTACGAACCAGTGACATTATTCTACCTGTGTCCAGTGATATGACTTCTCCCTTGCTCAGGGTTATTGTGTTCTTTATCCCAACATCTATTCCTACCGCTACACCATTCTTTTCTTTTTCCTCTTTCTCCCTTTCGTACACAATGAAAGCAAAGAAACCATCAACATCCTCTTTTACCCATACCTGTTTTGCTGTTCTCTTTATTCTATCCCATTCTTCCTC
Source organism: Thermoplasmatota archaeon (assembly GCA_031961525.1). GTDB lineage: Archaea > Thermoplasmatota > Thermoplasmata > Thermoplasmatales > ARK-15 > JAVRLH01. The sequence continues at coordinate 2,490 of JAVRLI010000122.1, forward strand.
CTTTGTTATCTTGTCCTTGATGCTCATCCATCCAATACTTGGAAGATAGAGTTTTCTGCCTTCAAACTTAAATCCCTGTGGAAATATCAGTATGCCATCATACCTGCTCTTTTTCTTAAACTTTGGAAATCCTTTCTTTCTCTTTATTCCATCTTTCAAACTCCTGTCCAATTTCCTGGCAATCTGTTGAAGTGTCTGGCTTGGAGATTGTTTCAAAAATGGATATTCTTCCTTCATTCTCGTTATCTCTTTGCACATATCCGAATAGAACAGAAATTTCTTCTCTTTTTTGTATATCTCCATGTTTTTCTCCAGTAACTTATTCCACACAAACCTAACATTACCTAATGATTGTTTGAGCAACTGCGTTTTTGACTGATTTGCATAGATCTTAACTTTGATTAAGCTTCTCATTTTCCCCTATCCCATTTGCATCTCTATATACTTTTTTATGATCTCACTCCTGCCATTACCCGCTGTGGATACAAAATATGCTCGTGTCCTTGTATGCGATGCCTTAAATCCAAAATCTGGAAAATATTTTTTTAACCATTTTGAATATATGCCCTTGAAATGCTTTAAAACGTATGATTGCGCATATCTTGGTGGGTCTGATACAAATAGATGTATGTGGTCTGACATCACCTCCACCGCTATTATCTCCATCTCATACTTATACGCTATTTCATAGAATATCTCTTTGAGTTTCTCTGTTATTTCCCCTGTTAGAACATGTCTCCTATACTTTGGTATGAAAATAATATGATAGTTACGCAGATATACTGAATGTCTGGTGGATTTCAACCGCATTGTTTAAAATATAAAAAATATCCTAATAAACATTTCGGCGATCCATCCCCGCTTTAAAAAGCGAGGCTTTTGATAGTGATAAGAATTTTGTGTAAGCAGGAAATACCTCCTGA
>JAVRLI010000123.1:0-3335 GCA_031961525.1 Thermoplasmatota archaeon
GTTGATGAGAGTGATCTTCAGGAAAAAATAAAATCTTCAGGTTTTTATAAACAGAAAGCTCAAAGATTGAAAAACCTTGTAATGAAAATTAAAGAGAAATATGGAACATTTGAGAATTTTCTTGAGAATGGTGACAGGGAATTTTTATTAAACATAAAGGGAATTGGAATGGAAACAGCAGATTCAATCCTTTTGTATGCCATGGATAAACCATACTTTGTTGTTGACACTTACACGCTAAGAATATTTAAAAGATACGGTATTATTGATAATGATGAAAAGAAAAATTATGAAAATGTCAAAAGAATGGTTGAGGAAATTTTTAACAAAAATATTAAGGATCTTCAGGAATTCCATGCATTACTTGTAAAATTGGGAAAGGAATACTGCAAAAAAATTCCCAACTGTGATAACTGTCCATTGAGAGAAAAATGTAAGAGAAACATTTGAATCATAAGGTTGATAATAATTCACCTGCCTCCTTTACCTTTTCCGTTTCAACACTGAATGCAAATCTTATATGATTTTCTCCACCGGGGCCGAAAACAGGACCGGGCGTGGAACCAACACCTGTTTTTTTAAGAATGAATTCACTCATTTCCCAGGTATCCTTCACACCTTCAGGGTATTTTTTTATTTTATTCCACATATAGAATGCACCCTGGGGTAAATATGGCTCAAGGTACCTTGAATTTCTGATGTAACCGTAAAGGATATCCCTCCTTTTCTGGTACTCATCCCTCATCATGAATACATAATCCTGAGGACCCTGAAGTGCAGCAAGCGCACCATATTGTGTTATTGAATTTACACCGTTTATGGTACATCTCAACAACTTTTTCATTCTTTCCTTCAATGTTTCATTTTTCACAAGCGCATACCCTATTCTGAGACCGCTCATCGCATAGCTCTTTGACATTGAAAAAAGAGAAATGGTATCCTCATAGATTGATCCTGGACTGAAATGTTTTAAATTATCAAAAATCACATCCTCATAAGCTTCATCACTTACGATAAATATTCCATTCTCGGATGCAATATTAACAATTTTTCTTATTTCATTTTCTGAAAAAACCTTACCTGTTGGGTTGTGTGGTGAATTTATAAAGATTGCCTTTACGTTCTTTAAATTCATACCTTCAATATTATCAACATACTTGAATACATTAACAGGCAAAGGAATGCCAAGGGAAAGCTTTATGTTCTCACCAATCTCAGTCCACATTGGATCAGGTATGATCACCTTTTCATTCTTTGAAAGCAGTGCACGGAATGTTACATATAGTGCATTCATACCCCCGTTGGTTACAAGAACTTCATCCTTTGTGGCATTAATTCCATTTTTTCTCTGAAGTTTCTGCGCAATTGCCTCTCTGAGTTCGGGTATCCCCGTTGAATCCGTATAATGTGTTCTGTTATTTTTTAAAGCATCAATAATTGCATTTTTAATATGATCCGGAACATCAAAGGATGGATCACCAGATTCCATTCTGTATACCTTTTTTCCCTGCCTTTGCATTGATAGAAGATCATCCCTTATTTTCACTATTGCCCCAAAAGAAATATCATCCACAATATTTTTCTTTAATTTTTTCATCAGATGTTTAAATTAAAAACAATATTTTAATTTTTTCAATTAATAATTGACATTCTGTAAATCAGATTGATTTAATTTTTCTTATAAGTTCAGGTATGTTTATTTTCATGGGACATACCTCCCTGCATCTTCCACACCCCAGGCAGAAGAAGGATAGGGCCTTTGCCTTTTCCCTTGAACCGGTTATTGCTGTCCATGGAATTCCTATTGCTGCAGTATATATATCGCCCCATGCACCATCAATAACCTGAAAAACCGGGCATGATAGCTGACAGGATCCACATTTAATACAGTAAAGTGTTTCCTTCAGAAACGTTTCCCTTGCACTTTTTCTGTTGTTGTCCATGATCACTATATGCAATTCCTCAGGGCCTATATTATCCCTGGATGGTCCGTTTATTATGTGAATGTATGATGTTTTCTTGTATCCATCATATACTGTCTGGACAATTGACGCCTTTATAGCATCATTTAATTTTGGATATATTTTTTCAATGGATGTAATAACAATCAATTTTTTTGGAATTGTTGATGAAAGTGCCCCGTTTCCCTCATTTGTTACAAAAACAACGGAACCTGTCTCAGCCGAGAGTGCGTTAGCTCCAATAATTCCCACATCAGCATTAAGGAACTTTTCACGCATGAATTTTCTTACAGCAAGAACCATTGATGTTACATCCCCCAGTTCAACATTGAGATTCTTTTCGAGAACGGATTTAGCCTTTTCCTTTGTCATGTTTACTGCAGGCGTAACCATATGTGCTGGTTTTCCATTTGTTAACTGTACAAGAAATTCTCCAAGATCTGTCTCGTATACCCTTATTCCCTTACTTTCAAGGAACTGCCTCAGTTCAATCTCCTCACCAACAAGACTTTTACTTTTAACAATTGTTTTACCTCCCCCAATAATTTTAAGAACAATGTTTTTCATTTCATCCCCATTTTTTGCATAATGGAAATGACCACCATTTTTCTCAAAATTTTCTTTGAATTTTAATATAAAATTATCAATATTTTCAATTGTATATTCCTTATTTTTTCTTGTTTCATCTGCCCAATCTTCAATATAGGGGTGTCTTTTAATTGCCTCCCTTCTGTTAATTATTTCAAATTTTGTTCCCACGTAGGATCCATTCCTGAGATCCTGATCCTCAAGTGCATTGAGAATTTTTTTATGAACATCCTCAAAAATCATTTCATTCACCTCTTAATAATTAAAACATGAAGTTCCTTTGGTCCATGTGAAGGTCTCACTATTTTCTTTTCAATATCACCCGTATAACTTGGTCCCTGGATTATATGAATCCATGAAGGCATTTTGCCAGATTTTTCAACAACATAATCAAGCGCATCAAGTATTTCTGGAAATATTTTATCAGAGTATTCAATAACAATATGTTTTTCTGGAAGGAAGGATGTGAAGGCTGTAAGAACACTATTTTCATAAAATATTATTGATCCGGATTCGGCAGCCATTGCATGTGCACCTGTTATGCCTATTTCAATTTTCCCTGGATCCCTTTTCATATCCTCAATTCTCATAACATTTTTACCATTATTTTTCAAAATATTTTTTACATATTCTCCTAAAATCTCATCAATGTTATGGATGAAAACGTTTTTGAAATTTTCTGAAACTTCAAGAATTATATCAGAAATTTCATCAATTTTTTCAATAATGTAACATTTACCATTTGCCTCCTCTATTGAGCTTTTAAATTTTAAAATTAAATCATCC
>JAVRLI010000124.1:0-3284 GCA_031961525.1 Thermoplasmatota archaeon
TTCTATTTTGATCTCCAAAAAAGATGAAAGGGAAAAATTGATGGCAAAATGGATCCTGAATTGGCTTATAGGTCTAAATATACAGAACATAACAATTACATTAAGCACTGTTCTCTGCAATGTTCAAGAAAATGTAAATGTTGTTTAAAAGGAAACTTCGAATCAATCATTCCAATACATTCATTGAAGAGTGAGGCAATAATATTAACAGATCCATGTTTGTGTGATAATTCAATTTTACAGATGATGTTAATACAGCATGGAGAATTGCAAAGAAAATTGAATCTGTGAAGTAAAAATAAATAAAATACCATCACCTGGTATTGGATTATTCACACTCAGCATACTAAATAGAGCGATCTTTGGAGGGATGGAATGGTATGGAGAAGTTCACAAAAACAATATTTTTTCAAGTTTGATTTTTTCTTTTTGTCCATAACCAAAAATTCAAAAAAATTTTTTTAATTTCCATAATTTTGTCACTTTTTACGAAAATTTTAAATGGTTCTTAAAAAATATTAAGAATGGTGTTATGGATGTTTTATGGATACATGAACAGGATTCTAAGGGTTGATTTAAGTCTGAAAAGATTCAGTGTACAAAAACTTGATGAAAATATCATAAAAAGATACATTGGTGGTTATGGAATTGGAGGAAAAATTCTCTATGATGAGGTACCTTCCTGGTCCTCCCCCTACGATCCTGAGAATCTTCTCATTTTTGGAACTGGACCCATTACGGGAACGCAAACTCCAACGGCTTCAAGGTATGTTGTTGTTACAAAATCACCATTGTCCGGTTATTTCGGTGATGCAAATGCTGGAGGATATTTTGGTCCAATGATAAAATGGAGCGGCTTTGACTTTATTGTTTTTAAAGGAATTTCAAAGGATCCCGTTTACCTTTATGTAAACAATGGCAATGTTGAAATAAGAAGTGCAAAGGATTACTGGGGTATGAATGCAAGGGAAACTGAAAGAGCATTGAAGAAGGATCTCAGTGATAATGAAATTAAGGTTGCTGCAATAGGTCAGGCTGGTGAAAATCTTGTTAGATATGCTGCCATCATGAACGATGAGGCAGGAAGGGCTGCTGCAAGGCTTGGCGTTGGAGCTGTTATGGGATCGAAAAAGTTGAAGGCTGTTGTTGTCAAAGGTGACATGAAAATTCCTGTGGCAGATCCTGACAATCTTAAAAAAGTTAGTAATGAAATAATAAAGTTCCAGATGGAGGATCCGGGTGTGAAAACAACAAGGGATGGAGGAACTGCATCCTTCCTGACCTTTGGATGGCAGACAGGTGATACACCATCATACAACTGGAACAATGAGGAATATGGGGAATATGATGTGAACAAAATAGCATGGCCTGGAGAATATGAAAAAATTCTAAAGGGACATAGGGCTTGCTATTTCTGTACTGTTTCATGCAGAAGAATCATGCCTGGTTTTAAGTATGGTAAATACACCGTTGAGGATGGTGCGGAGGGTGTTGAATACGAAACCCTTGACATGTTTGGACCCATAACGGGTATTGATGATATAAAGGCAATAGGCGTTGCCAATGAACTTGCGAACATTTATGGAATTGATACAATATCCCTGGGTGCAACCATTGCATTTGCCATGGAAGCCTATGAAAAGGGTATTATTGATAGAAATATCACGGATGGCATAGATCTTAGATTCGGTAATGCTGAAGCATTCCTTGAAATGATTGAAAAAATTGCATTCAGAAAAGGCTTCGGTAACATACTTGCTGAAGGATCAAGAAGGGCAGGGTTGATAATTGGAAATGGTGCGGAGAAGCTTTCAATGAGTGTAAAGGGTGTTGAAATAGCAGCACATGATCCAAGGGCATTTCAGGGTGGATCAGTACATTATGCTGCAACACCAACAGGTGGTAGACACATGGAAGGTTACACTGTAGGTCCTGAAATTATGGGTGTTGTGAGACCGGATGTTCATCTTGTTTCACCTGATGAAATAAAGAGAATTGGACCACAGAGCCTTGAAAAAAAGGCATTGATTGTAAAAAGGCATGAGGATTTCTGGGCTTTGCTAAACGCAATGGGTATGTGCATATTCACAGAGGATGTTCCTGCATATCCAAATGAGCATGTTTACTTTGATATTTTCAAATATGTTACTGGTATACCATTAACACTTGAAGATGGCATGAAGGCTGGGGAAAGAATATTCAATTTAAAGAAAATGTTCAATGTAAAACATGGTGCAACAAGAGAGGATGATAGATTACCGGAAAGGCTTTATAGATCACCTAACAAAAGGGCTGGTGGAACTGTTGCCATGGATTCTGGTTTTCTTGAAGAATACTATGAGGTAAGGGGATGGGATAGGAAATCTGGAATTCCAACTGAGAAAAAATTAAGGGAACTTGATTTAATTTAATTAAATTTTATTTCAGATACTTTTTTCAAAAAAATCAAAAATTAAATAATAGTAAATGTTTTTGAAGTTTATGGAATATTACCTGGAAAACAATAAAATATACGAAAATTCAACACCTATTGTGACGATCAATGCTACAAGAAAAGGTCTGGGTATGGATTCTATTGATCTTTCAGGACAGGTTAACATAAAGATAAAAAGATCAAAGGGTAAATATGAGATCTATGATGGTGATATACTTTCAGGTTACATGGGTAAGGATTTTGAAATAAACTATCTTGGTTCAACATACAGGGTTGATAGGAAGAATATAATTTCTTTTATGAATGGTGCGACAGATTCAATAAAAATAACATCACTTGGAACGGATGCGGCAAATATAAAAAGGGATGGTAATAGACTTTTGATTTCATCAAACATTGGTCTTGACAGAACTGTTATGTTCATTTACCTTGCAATTTTCTCAAGCTTTTTCAGGGTTATCCCAGGATACGCTGGAAGGAGGAATGTTTATAATTTACCATTACCCTACAGAATCGCCTATTATGTGTTCATTTTCGGTGCATTGATATTCCTTATTTTCACACCAAACATTGGCATTTACAGTGCTTTTTTGTTCTTTTTGATGATAATAATTGCCCAGGCTATCAGATATCTGGGTTACAGGAAGGGGAATGTTTCCTAATTAAAAATCAATTAAATTTTTAAAAAATTCAATAATTTTTTTAAATTGATTTGGTGAACGGGCCCGGCGGGATTTGAACCCGCGATCACTGGCTTAGAAGGCCAGTGCCTTGTCCAAACTAGGCCACGGGCCCCCTACCAGCCCCTCTCCTGGAGTCTCTGCTCCTGTGGTAAATTTGATACCTCCAA
>JAVRLI010000125.1:0-3273 GCA_031961525.1 Thermoplasmatota archaeon
TTGCGTATATGGGTATTTTTGATACTTTAACTATTTTTTCAAATTCATCAAGACCTATTACCTCACTGTCAGCCTTTGTTCCTGTTGGAAAAATCGATCCAACACCAAGGTATGTTGCACCATTCTCCTGTGCTTCCAATGCCTCCCTTACATTCCTTGCAGAAATTCCTATTATTTTATTTCCAAAGAATTTTTTTGCAACCTGGATTGGCATATCATCCTGTCCAAGATGAACACCATCCGCATCAACAGCCATTGCAATGTCAAGCCTGTCATTTACAATGAAAATTGCACCATATTTTCTGCATAAATTCTTTATTTCCATGGCCTCTTCATACATTCTTCTTGTTGATGCCTTTTTTTCCCTGTACTGTATTATTTTAATTCCCGCATCAAGGAGAATTTTTGCACTTTCAATATGATCCATGCCAAATTCGTTTGATGTTATACCATAAATTCCTCTTGGCATTTCAATCATAAATATCTCACCCTTGCAAATTTATATTTTTCTTCATTCATATTATAAATTTCATCCATAAGTATTTCCCTGAATGATCCAGGACCATTTGCCTTTTTCTCAGCCAATTCACCTGCAATGTTGAATGTGACAAGACCATCAACGCTTGCCCTGAATGGATCCCTTAAAACACCAAGAAAGGATGAGATTACGGAACCAACCATGCAGCCCGAACCTGTTATGTATTGAAACAATTCCGATCCATTCTCAACCAGTGCCCTTTTTTTACCATCGGAAATAACATCAATTTTACCTGTTATAACAGCTGTGAGATTATACTTTTCAGCAAGCTTATCGGCAACATTTATATCAGCATTTATAAGTGAATCAACACCCTTTACCCCTCCCTCTTTGCCTGAAAGTGCAAGCATTTCTCCCCCGTTTCCTTTTAAAACTGAAACGGAAAAATTTTCAAGTAAGGAAAAAACAGTTTCTGTTCTCAGTTTTGATGCCCCTGCACCAACAGGATCGAGGAGAACAGGAACATTGTATTTTTCTGCCATCTTACCTGCCATTTTCATGGATTGTATCCATAATGGATCCAGTGTTCCTATGTTTATGTATAATACGGATGCAATTTTTACCAGATCCTCAAGTTCATCAACAGCATGTGCCATTATTGGTGATGCTCCCAGTGCGAGGGTTATGTTTGCACTGTCGTTCATTACTACATAATTTGTTATGTGATGTATTAAAGGCTTTCTTCTTTTTATTTCAATAAGATCTTCATAGAAGTTCAATCTTTCACCTCCAGCAATTCTTTAACAATATTTACAATTTGTTTTGGATCCTTGCCGAATATGTAAATTGTTGGTTCAATACCAAATGATCCAGGATCTATTATTGCATCATAATCATATTCAATATTTTTTACAAAATCCTCAATTTCTTTGATCTTTTCTCTATCAAATATTAAAATTTTTAAGCCCATATTTTTCAATTTTTCCTCAAATTTTTTCCCATACCTTATGTTCATAACGCACCTTTTTCCCTTAATCTTTGAATTTAAAAGAATTTTTGATAGATGTGTGCTTGCACCAAACTCCGGCTCTGCAAAATATATGATTTTACCCCTGAAGGATGATATTCTTCCAGGGAATGCTGCTATGTCCATTAGATCCCTTGGTTCGGATAATGAATATGCAATGTTTGTTCTTACCTGTGGAATTATTTCATCAACGTTATATTCTGAAAGTGTTAAAACAGCATCCTTGAGTTCCTTAATGATCATGCTTTTTTCAATGTTTCTTTCCGGGCTATAAAGATATGAGCATAAGGAGCAGTTATCAATTTTATGGAAATTGCAGAATTCAAGCAATTTCCTTATTTTCATACAGTGTTCACAGAAAAGTTCCGTGTTTTCTATTTCACTGTAGTTTTGAAGTATTCTATCGGATAATTCTTGGCTTATGTTTTCAGCATATTTATCAAGCAATGGATCGTTTTCCATAGAAATGTATCTGCTCACCATACCCTGTGAAATCCTCAATTTTTTCGCTATATCCTTCTCCCTCATACCCCTTGCCTTCAATTTTTTTGATACCCTTTTCCTTACCTCAGGTATTAAAAATTCATTCACCGAAATACAGGGTGGATACATATTAATGAGTAATATTTTTTTCTATTAAATTTTTCTGTTAAATTTAATTTTTCCATGATAATTTTTAAATAATATTCATTAATAATAGGAAATATGCAGATGGAAAGTGCAAAGAAAGGCATTCCAACTGATGAAGTTATTTATATTTCGAAAAAAGAGGGTATTGATAAAGAAAAAATCATGAGGAATATTGCGTCAGGCAGAGCTGTTATCCTAAAGAACATGGTACATAAAATAGATCCTGTTGGAATTGGCGATGGTTTGAGAGTAAAGATTAACGTTAACATTGGTACGAGCCTTGACCATGATATTCCGGAGGAGGAAATTGAAAAATTCAGGAGGATTGAAAACATAGCAGATACAGTCATGGATCTAAGCACAGGTTTAAATCTTAAAAAGGTCAGGAATGAAATAATGAAAATTTCAAAGATTCCGGTGGGAACAGTACCAATTTACGAGGCAGGTGTTAAAATGCTTATGCAAAACAAAGCGATCGTTGAAATGGATGAGGATACAATTTTCAAAACAATAGAGGAACAGTTAAAGGAGGGAGTGGATTTCATAACAGTTCATGTGGGAATAACAAGGGATCTTGTTGAAAGGATGAAAATTAATAAAAGGACTGTTGGTATTGTTAGCAGGGGTGGTACATTTCTCGCATCCTGGATGCTTTACCATAAAAAAGAAAATCCTCTTTTCAAGGATTTTGAATATTTACTTGATATTGCAAAGGAATACGATGCTGTTTTGAGCCTTGGTGATGCTTTAAGACCTGGTGGTTTGCCAGATTCTGGTGATGAATACCAGATGGGTGAACTATTAAACATATCAAGGCTTGTTAAGTTTGCAAGGGATAAAAATGTCCAGACAATGGTTGAAGGGCCCGGGCATGTGCCAATAGATCAGATTGAAACTCAGATAAAAATTGAGAAAATTTTAACCGATGGTGCACCATTTTATGTACTTGGACCACTTGTTACCGATATTGCATCTGGCTACGATCATATAAATGCAGCAATAGGAGGTGCAATTGCTGCCCTTTATGGTGCAGATTTCTTATGCTATGTGACACCGGCTGAACATCTTGCCCTTCCAAACCCTGAGGAGGTTTATCAGGGTGCAATTGCAATGAAAATTGCAGCGCATAGATCGGAAG
>JAVRLI010000126.1:0-3308 GCA_031961525.1 Thermoplasmatota archaeon
ATAATAGTATAAATTTTTCATAAATAATTCTAATTGGAAAAGTGATATAAATAATTTTTTGTTTATTTTACCAAGATTATTGAATATAAAAACAACAAAAAATATGTGACCACAAAATTGAATTAATATAAAAATATTTTCATTGTATTAATTTGAATATTACGTCTACACCAGAGATATAATGTGCAATAACACCTCCACCAAGGCCAAAAAAATTAATGCAATTATTGTATATTTTACATAAAGAGGTTTAATTTTCTTCATTAAATATGAGCCTGTTAATCCACCCAGTGCTCCAGTTATTATAAGAAAAGGCCATAAGGGTATAGAATCAATGTAAAGCAAAAATAGGTAGGAGAACAACCCTGTCAATGAAATTGAAAATGCCACAAGACCGGTTGTGCCAGAGATCTTTTTTGTATTCTGTAAAATATAAGAAATTGCGATTATTGCAAAAGGGCTTCCGTCAATTCCTATAAGCCCTCCAATCTGACATACTCTCCGCATTTAAATGCGAAGGTTCAGGGTATAGGTTGTGTTGGCTATCACAACCATTTCACCCCTATACTCGCCGTGTCCCGACGAGAGAGCTTTACGCTCTGAATTGAAATTTACAAAACTCTTTAATAAACATTTTGGCGATTCATCCCCGCTTTAAAAAGCGAGGCTTTCTCTCCGTGTTTTTGTAATTACTGCTATTAATATTGAATTCATACGCACACCTTCCTTTATTTTACTTAACTTTTCTTATTTTTTGATCATCATGTAAATTTCTATTAGGAAGAAAATAAAGGTGATTAAAGCAAATATCCACAAGGTAAATGTGAAACCTACAATGGATGAAAGGTATCCAACCAATGGCATAAGGGCTGACATTACCATCATGGATGAGCTGAAGAATGATGTGGATGTTCCTATCTCCTCTGGTTTGAATGTTGTATTGGCAATCTGTAAACCAAGAGTCCATGCAATTCCATCCGGAATACCTGCAATAAGGAAAGCTAAAACAAAGAATATTATTGAGATAGAACTAAGGGCCAGGAAAACAGCAGATAATAATGCAATGATTACAGCAAAAATAAGATATGGTTTTCTGTTCTGAATGGGTAATTTCAATCTTATTATGAATCTTGTTACAACATCACCAACAAACATCGCTGCCATAAGGTAAAAGACAGTAGAGGATGAAAGTCCAAGAATACCTCCATATATTACTCCATAGGAGAAAATTATAAAGAATGGGATGGTATAGGCAAACGCAGCTATTACTGCCCAATTGAACTGTCTGTTTTTGAAAAGTGATGAAATTTTTGTACTTCCTTTATGACCCTTTTCTTCAAAATATTTTAGAGAATATTTGCCTCTAAGTGCTGCAACAAATGGAATTGCTATAAATGCCATAAATGCAAATATGAGAAACAGTTCCTTTATACCCAGGTGGAGAAGATAACCGGTGGTGAAGGGTGCTACTATTAAAGCCAATGCAACCCAGAATGAAAATGCTGCCTGTTCTACCTGTCTTTTTGACTGTTCAACCGATGTCATTCCTGCCATTGTCATAAATGAATCCATAACAAGACCTGTAAGAAAACCGTCAACTATCATTAATGTATAAACTTCCAGAAATCCACTTATAAAAATGTAGAGAGGCATTGTTAAACCAAGTAAGAACAATGAAATAATTTCAACGTTTTTAAGCTGGCTCGGTTTAAATTTTCTCATTGCAAATGCTGAAAGGGCAAATTCAATTGTAAATAAAGCAAAACCTATACCTACCTCAAAAGAATCCATTCCAAAGGCAAGAGAAAGGTTTGCAATGGATGTTTGATAAAACTGAAGAAGGTATCTGCCAAGAAATGCTGCGATTATTATTAACCATTCAGCTCCGCTTATTAAGCCGAAATCGAGACCGACTTTTCTCCAATTTTTTATTTTTTCATTTGCCATATTTGACTATATAGTCAACTATTTATTTAAATTTTTTGACTGATCAGTCAGACAATTTTGACTGACCGATTAATTTATATATTTGTATTTAATTTATTAATATATGAAGGAAAAAGAAAATAAAGAGAATAAAATTTTAAAAGCCGCAATCAAAGTTTTTTCAAAAAAAGGTTACGATCTTGGAACAATGGATGAAATTGCAAAAGAGGCAAAGGTGAGCAAAGGTATAATTTTTTTCTATTACAAAAAGAAGGATAACCTTATCAAAAATGCTGCCATTAAATCTGTACCTGTGGAAGAAATCACTGCTGTGAATAAAAGGGATCATAAGGATGCAAGAGAACTGCTTATGGATTTTGGGCTATCATTTTTAAAAAAATACGAAAATCCGGAGTTAAGAAATCTTCTTTTAATGACCATGGCAAACAGAGAGAGATTCAAACAGATCGATAATGCATTAAGGTTAGTATGCTTTCAGGAAATGGATATGATATTTTCCAAACTGGAAAAATTTGTTGATAAAAACATACCTGTTCCTGTAAGAAGAGGATTTCTTGGATCCTTGTTATGCTATGTTATATGGTGGAACGATAATGAAATGAGCCCGGAGGATTATGTTAGAACACTAACAGATTCTTTCCTAAACATTTTCACCAAAAAGGAATGATTTTTATAAAGATAATAAAATATGGCATTCACAAAAGAATCTCAAACAAAGGATCTTTGGATGTAAAATCAATAAAATTATGGAGATAAGGATCTTTCAAAAATTGGGTAATGTAAATATCATTTCAATTCATATTCCAGGACAAACTTAATAAAATTCAGGTATTCGTCTTTAATGGAATAATATGTGTATTTCCAATCCTCCCTCTTTTTGATCAAACCTGCATTGTAAAGCTTTAAAATATGATTTGTTATGGCTGGTTGGGACAAATTCAAAGCATGCTCAAGTTCGCATGTACAGACTTCACCATACTTTATTAAAATTTCTAATATTGCAAGTCTCACTTTATTTGAAAGGGCATTCATTATCTTTTCTCTATTTTCAAACTCACGAAGATTTATGTGTTCGATTTTTTTAATTTCACATGAATATTTTTTCATAATCCTTATGAATATAAATTACTCTTTATTTATTAATTTTTTCTTCTATTCAATCGCACGGCAACAAGCATCAACATTAAAGGAATTTCCAACAATGGACCTATGGCAGTGATAATTGGCACATATGTCTGACATACTCTCCGCATTTAAATGCGAAGGTTCAGGGTATAGGTTGTTTTGGCTATCACAACCATTTCACCCCTATATTCGCCGTGTCCCGACGAGAGAGCTTTACGCTCTGATTTATTATATAC
>JAVRLI010000127.1:0-3250 GCA_031961525.1 Thermoplasmatota archaeon
CCTGAAAAGCATACTTTGTTGCCTCAACTGCATTATCAAGCTTTAAAACCCTCCTTGCACTTGTAACAAGACCCTCCGCAACAAGCGTGTTCCTCTTTCCCTTCTGTGCCATTACTTCCTTTTCAACTGAATCTATGAACTGACCAATTTTTGAATAAATTTCAGCTTTTACCTTCAGGTAGTTCTCCCTGTAATAATCGTTTGCATCATCCATTCTGCCCTGTAATATTAAATTGTTGATGTTATCAATTATATTTTTACTTTCAGGTAGATCTATTCTCAAATTTTCAAAGTATGTTATGCTCTTTTTCATTTCATCCATCCTTTTCAAAAGTTCATAATATTTTCCTTTTATGTTTTCAATCTTATTTTCAATTTCTTTTATTGTATCAAAAGATTTTTTAATATCACCTTTCCTGTAACTTTCAATAGCTTTTGAATAATCTTCCTCAAGAACCTTTATCTTAAATTCATCTATTTTTCTTTTAGTATCCAAAAGTTTTATGAAAACTTTAATCTTCATTTCTTTTATTGTTTTCATAAGTTCAAGGTAAACAGGTTCAAGGGCGCCTATGTTTCCCTCACTTATTTCAAACTTTTTTATATTTTCATAGCCAATTATTTTTGACATTTCCAAAGCCCTTTCCCTTAATTTCCTGAACTCGGAGAATGATGTTTCAACTACATGTCTCTCAACATTTTCCCTTATTGTATTTAAATTGAGGAACGCAAGATCCATCTCACCTTCTGAAACCTGCTCAGATACATTTTCAAAGTATTTTTTTGTATCGTCGTATGGGAAATGTTTAAGAAAATAATTCTCTCCACATAAAATCAAAAGATATTTTGAATAATAATTTTTTGATTTTTTATTCAATTCCTTAACAAGGTTTATTGCATCTGAATAATTCAATTCATTCAATTTATTCTTTGTATCATTAAGTGTTACATCAATCCTTTCCGATACATTTTTAAGATTCTTTTCTCTGAAAAACTTTGTTAATTCAAGGGGAAATGTTTGATAAAGATCAATGTACTGCGTTATAATCCATGGTATTTCCTTTTCAGCATGTTTTTCAATTTCCTCTTCATTGGAATAAAATTTTTTCAGGAATGAAAATTCATCCAGACCGGATAATTTTTCCACCATATTTTTCAACATGTCAATCTTTTTCTCCCTTATTTCCTTTTCTTTTTTCAGTATTTCATCATCCAGTGTTTTTAAAGATTGAACCATTTGATCAAGTTTCATTTCCCTTAAATTGTTTAATAAATTATCCATGTATTTTTTGAGTGAATTTGTGTTTACTCCCATCAAACTCAATCCATTCAATTTTTCATTATACCAATCCACTATAGATTTTTCAATGTTTGCTTTTATTTCCTCAATAGTTCTTAAAAATTTAATGTTATCATAATCCAAGTAAATTTTAATTTTTGAAGAATCCTCACCCTTAACTTCAAGAAATTCAACGATCTCTTTTATTTTTATTTTTAGATTCTCCACCCTTTCTTTTATGGATTTATCAATGGATTCCTTTAACTTTTTCAATTCCATTTCAGCTCTATTTGGATCACTTTTTGCAAGCGCAACAATTCTATCAAGATCGTATGTATCAACAAGATCACCAAAATCTTTCCTTATGTTTTCAATATCACCTATTATTTCATCCCTTCTTTTCCTCATTTTTTCAATTGTTTCACTAACCAGTGAAACATTCTTCATTGCATCACCGAATTTTCTATTTACCAAATTTTTCTTTGCCTCATCCACATAGCCAAGCAGAATTTTAACATCAAAACCTTCTGATTTTGCCCTCTGAATTTCATCCCTTGCTTTTTCTATTATCTCCCCTATTTTCCTTATTTTTGCATTCTCAATTTCAGATAATAAAATTTTTATTACATCTATTGCATTTGAATAATTCTTTTCACTTTTTGCACTTTCAATTTCATCCAGTGTTTTTAAATACTTTGAAACATCAATGCTAAAGGATTTTATGTTTTCAATCTCCTTTTTTATAACATTTATTGCATCGCTTATGAATTTTTCAATCCTTTTAACATACTCATTGTTTATTTCCTTAAGTGTTTTCAGGGCATCATCAAGCCTTCCATTCTTTGCAAGATCATAGAAAATATTCTCCTTCTCCTTTAAATCGTTTGTGTTGAATTTCAATTTCAACGCTATTTCTTTTAGATTTGAAAGTATATCGTTCTCCTGGTTTATTCTATTATTTATGATTTTTAATCTTTCCTCGTTAAGATCTAGGATAAATTCAACAATTGAATTTAGATCAAGATTATTTAATGATTTTATTTTTTCACCATAATTCCTTAATATTTCATTTTTTGTATCCTCATCCATGGATGTGATGAATTTTTCAACCCATGATAATATTTCATCCCTGATTGATTTTTCAATTTTATCAATCGTTTCAGGATCCCTTATTTCATCAATGTTCTTTGTTAAATCACTTGAAAAACCAATTCCTTTCATTCTATTTATCTGTGTTTTTATGTTATCAATTTTTCTTGATAATATATCTTCAAGGATTGAATCAACAGCTTTCATTAAATTTTCAAGTTCATCATAGGCCTTAAGGTATGATTTTTCATTGTATAGGTTTTTTATTTCAACAATTTTTTTCAGATAATCATTTACATCAATTCCATAATTTTTTAAAATTTCAATCTTTTTTTCATAAACTGGAATAAGAGAATCAAGTTTCTCTTTTTTCTGCTTTGCCTCCCTCGCCTTTTCTTCAAGTTCCTTTGTTATCCTGTATGAATTTATGAATGGGTTTGGCACCTCACATTCCTCCAGAAATATTAAAGGCATTCAGTAAATTTAAAACTTTTCATGGAGATAAAAATTGTTAAAAAATTCGGAAGATCAACCAACCTTTTATCTTTTCATTACAGGAACAACAATATCTGTCAACATATACTGTCTTTCCTTTTAGTTTATCGGATGTTATTAAATCGTATTCCGGATAAGAGGAAACATGGACAACATTTTTCAAATCAACTCAATGCTTTCATATGCCTTTTTGAATGCCATTTCATCTGGCCTGTAAAATTTTGTATCTTTATGTGTTACCACAAAATTGAAAAGATCCTCAGGACTGCAGATTGTATTTTTAATCAAATTTTTTTTCTATCACCATAAGAGATCTTTTGGAAGATTGTATCCTCTCTCGTACTGAACAGGCCAGTAACCCTTTATATTATTTTTCAGGGCTATCCT
>JAVRLI010000128.1:0-3282 GCA_031961525.1 Thermoplasmatota archaeon
AAAATTTGATAACAATAATGGTGATAATTATAAATCCTATCAACCCTCCAAGGAAAAATGGCGAAGAGAAAAGAGAATCTGCATTGAATGCAAGGGCAATTGCCACTATCATTGTAGCAAGTTCAAGTACAAGTACATTTAAAGTAGTTTGATCCTCTTTCATCAATCAATAAAATACATAATATTTATAATAAGTTTCGTTTTCAATAAAATAATTATTTTTTTCGCTAGTTAAAAATCAAATTGAAAATGAAGAATCATGCTTAATGAGTAAAATATAAATATTTTTTTTGTATACCGTTCCACACTTTTGGTGATTTTATGAAGTATACAAGATTTGAAAAGGCAAGGATTATAGGGGCCAGAGCACTCCAGATTTCAATGGGTGCTCCGGTTTTGATTAATGTTCCTGAAGATATTATTGATCCTGTTGATATCGCTTTACTGGAATTTGAGAAGGGTGTTATACCAATAACTGTTTTAAGGAAAAAATCCTAAATTTCATATTCCTCTCCAGGTTTTGGTAAAATCACATTTTTATCATCTATCTGTGACATCAACGCTTCCCTGTTTTCACCATGGAAAAGAACAACAGTATGTGCCTTGCTTTTTTCAATGAATTCAACCAAACCTGAATTTCCGGCATGTGCTGAAAAATCGTAAATAGAAACTTCAGCATTTATTTTTTCCTTAACACCATATATATCGACAAAACCCGTTTCAAGAAGCATCCTTCCATTTGTTCCCTCAACCTGATAACCTGTGATAATTATTCCGCTTTTTGGATCGTTCTTTATCTGTTCAAGGTAATATAAAACAGGACCTCCTTCAAGCATACCACCTGTTGTTATAACAAGACCCGATTCAAGAGCCTTTTTTCTATCAGATTTGTTTCTAACAACCCTTGCCATTTTTCTCGATCTCTTGAATTCCTGTGCATCCCTTAAATAGGATCCATAACTTGCAAATATCTGGTTAACTTTGCTTGACATACCATCTATCCAGTATTCCATATCAAGTTTCTGTAAAACCATCATAAGTTCCTGTGTTCTCGATACAGCAAATGCAGGTATTATTACCTTCCCCTTCCTGTCCATTATTTCCTCAATCTTTTCAAGGAACCTCATTTCAGTTATATCCCTTGGAGGATGCTCCTTTCCTGCATATGTTGATTCAATGAAGAGTATGTCACTTTCAACATAATCACAGCCTGTAACCAGCCTGGTCTGTATTGTTTGAATATCCCCCGTAAAAAGAATGCTTGAATCGTTCTTTATGAGATACATGGCAGATCCTGGAATATGACCTGCATTGTAGGGTATTATTTCCAAAGAATCAAGGTAAACCTTCTTATTATAGGTTATAGGTTTCATTATACCTTTTAATCTGTCCACGTCTTCATTTTCAAATGGTGATGAGTATCCTTCAGAGTTCATCACCTTTATTGAATCCCTTAACAGTATTTCCGTAATATCCAGTGTTGGAGGTGTTGCATAAACTGGCGGACTATACTTTAATGTGAGGTATGGAAGCATACCGGAATGATCAAGATGTGAGTGTGTTAAAAATACAGCATCCATCCTTGGAGCATCCATGGGAAACTTGGGTGGCTTTGTTGGTGTAATACCGTACTCAAGCAAAATCCTTGTATTCTTTTCCTCAATGTAAAGACCGAGGCTTCCTATTTCATCAGCTCCTCCAAGAAACTTAAATTTCATATTCCCATCACTACCATTTTATTCCCATTCAATTGTTGCCGGTGGCTTATGTGTAATATCATAAACAACCCTGTTCACAACCTTAATTGTGTTTGTTATTCTTAATGATATATTTTCAAGGATTCTATATGGAATGTTTGAAAATGTACCGCTCATACCATCTATTGAATCTATACATCTTACAGCTATTGTATATCCATATGCCCTCTTATCCCCATGAACACCAACCGTTCTTACTGGTAAGAGAATTGCAAAATATTGCCATGGTCTTTGAATTTCACCCTTTTCAACAGCCTTCTCTATTTCATCCTCAACTATAGATGTTGCCTCCCTCAGTATTTCAAGCTTTTCTCTATCAACCTCTCCGATTATTCTTATTGCTAAACCAGGACCCGGAAATGGCTGCCTTTCAGAAACAGGTATGTTAAGGTACCTTGCCAGCTTTCTTACCTCATCCTTATAAAGATCCCTGAGTGGCTCAACTATTTTCAAATAAATATTCTGGGGTAAACCGCCAACATTATGGTGTGATTTTATTGTATCCCTTATTCCCCCTCCGCTCTCTATCCAGTCCGGTGCTATTGTACCCTGAACAAGATATTCCGCACCAAATTTAATTGCCTCTTCCTCAAAATTCCTTATGAACCTTTCACCAACAATTTTCCTTTTCATTTCAGGATCCGTTACACCCTTAAGATTCCTAAGGAAATCATCACTCCTATCAAGAATTTTATAGTTTATTTTTAAATTTTTGAGCATTTCCTCAACTCTTTGTGTCTCATTTTTCCTCATTAGACCTGTATCGATGTAAACAGCAAGAAGATTTTCACCTATTGCCTTTGAAACAATTAGAGCAGAAACTGTACTGTCTACTCCTCCAGATACAGCTATTATTGCCTTTCCCTTCACCGTATTTCTTATATTTTCTATGCTTTCCTCAACAAACTTCTCAGGATCGAACATTCACACCAATTCCCTACCAATGGATTCATTCGCCTTTATAACCTTTTCCCTTTCAATTTTTCTGTAATCAACAAGTTTACTGTAAATATTTTCATCCTTTATAGCGAGTATTTGGGCAGCAAGCAAAGCACCATTAACAGCATTGTCCACACCAACAACAGCCACGGGTACTCCCTTTGGCATCTGTACCATGCTCAACAATGAATCATATGGTACCTTCCCAGATAATGGTACACCTATCACAGGTCTTAGAGTATTTGCAGCAACAAAGCCAGGTAGTGCGGCGCTCAAACCAGCAATTGTTATGAATACCTTGGCATCAGATTTTTTTATTTCCTCCATAAGAATTTCAGGTGTCCTGTGTGCGGATAGTATTTTTATATCATATGAAATATTCAAAATTTTAAGTATTTCCACCGCTTCCTTAACAAAATTTATATCACTTGAACTTCCGGCAATTATCAGCACATCCATAAAAGGAAGAAAATTTAATATTTAATAAAATTTATGTTTTCATTATCACAAGGAGGAATATCAGAAAGGCTATAACAGCACCTATAATTGCACCACCGATATAAACAAGTCCTGGTATGAGAATGTA
>JAVRLI010000129.1:0-3205 GCA_031961525.1 Thermoplasmatota archaeon
CTGGGGCATTCACATCCGTCTGCACAAAGGAACTGTGCACATTCAGGGATTCAATGGCAAACTTTAACAGATTCAACGCAAATGTTATTGGAATAAGTGTTGATTCACCATTCTGTCCTGCTTCATTTTCAAAGGAGAATAGATTGAATTTCACACTCTTAAGGGATGTGAAAAAAGAAATTTCTAAAAATTACTGCGGTTTGCACGATAACTTTGGAAAAATACCTGGATTTCAGGTGTCAAAAAGGGCAGTGTTTATAATTGATGAAAAGGGTGTGATAAGATATTCCTGGATAAGCGAAGATCCTGGTAAGGATACGAATTATAAGGAAATTGAGGAGGAACTGGCTAAACTATGATTTTCGTTAGCGAAAAAGATGTTGAAGAAAACCTGGAAATGGATGAGCTCATAAGATCACTTGAGGAAATTTTCATTGATTATGCAAATGGAGAGGCATATTCAAACGCAAGGGATAGAATAAAAACTGAAGAATTTACATTGAACACCATGCCCGCTTTGATAAAAAGGTACGGTATTGCAGGTCTCAAAACATACATATCTAGAAATGGAGAGGCAAAGTTTGTAGTTGTTGTTTTTGATCTAAAAAACTTTGAAAAAATTGCTGTTATTGAGGCAAACAGACTAGGTCAGATGAGAACGGGTGCTGTTACAGCACTTGCATCAAAGATACTTTTCAGGGAAAGGGATCCCATTTTCACATTGATTGGTTCAGGATTCCAGGCTGAAACACAGCTTGATGGTATCCTCACTTTATTCAACCCAAAAGAAATAAGGGTATATTCAAGAAACTTTGAACATGCAAGGGAATTTGTTGAAAGAAATAATAAGAAAACGGATTCACCAATGATCGCAATGAAAAATGTAAGGGATGCGCTCAAGGATGCGAATCTTATCACCTGCATAACCAATTCAAAGGAACCAATATTTTCTTCAGGTGATATTGGAGATAGATATCACATTAATCTTGCGGGAGCAAACGTTATAGGTAGAAGGGAGGTATCAAACGATGTCCTTGAAAAGAGTGAATTAATTGTTATTGAGCACCTTGAACAATCATACAGGGAATCATCCGAAATCATTGAATATGTGAATAAAAATGGTATGAAGAATATAATTGAATTGAAGGATCTTGTGAAAAATGGTGAAAAATACAGAAATCTGAGAAGAACTTTATTTAAATCAATGGGCATAGGACTGGAGGATCTTGTTGCGGCAAACATTGTTTTAAAGAAAATGGATTTAATATAATAAACAAAATTAAAAATTTTTCCAAATTTTTCTAGTGTGTTAACTAAATCATTTTATCTATTGGTAAAATATTTAAATCAAATATAAATGGAGGTGTTAGTGACTAAATATGCTAACAGATAACACCTCCAATAATAATGAAAGGAAATATAAAAGGGTTTGGTCAAAGTATAACCAATCTCTAGTTAAAAGAATTCTAATTCTTCTGGATACATCCTTCCCGAATAAATGGGAAGAAGAACTTGAAATAGAAAATAATGGAAAGACTGAAAGACCTTATGAATATCCCATGGAATTTTTTATTTTTCTATCAAAAATTAGATCTTTATGGAGTTTATCATTTCGTGAATTGGAAGGATTCGTAAGAGAAAATTTCAGAAGGAACTAAAAAATTCCGTCCAATGAGTTATGTGTCAATATTCAAACGTATAAGAGAAATACCTATAGAAAATAAATAGCTGTTATAATAGATTCAATAGGATTGAAAATTAATAAAAGAGAAGAATAGATGACAAATAAATGGAAGAAAAATGGGAAGGGATGGATCAAGATTTATGTTGCAACTAATGAGGAGAGCACAAACGTAGTATCTGTCAGTGTTACAGATGAACACAGATCAAATAGTAAAGAATTCAAAAATGTTCTTGATCCAATAATAGGAAAAGTAACAAAAGTGGATGGTGATAAAGGTTATGATGGTAGAGAGAATTTCAATTATCTAGCAAATAACAATGTAACACCAATAATATTGCAAAGAAAGAATGCAAGAACAAGAGCAAAAGGATCACCAGCAAGGGCAAAAGTAGTAAGAGAAATTAATAAAATGGGTGTAGAGAATTGGAAAGAATCTGTTGAATACTGTAAAAGACGGAGGGGAGAAATATTCTTTTCTGCACTGAAAAGAGTGATGGGGGAGGTAATTAGAGCAAAAAAGACAATATATCAATTCCAGGAAGCTGTAATGAAGATCTTCTGTTACTTTTTACTTAGGAAAAACACGGTGGTGAGCTAAAAATGATTAACCTAACCTTTAGTTAATAGACTAGGTACAGTAAGCTCTGTAGAAATCCTTCGTAAAGTATTTATTTAGGGGGATTTTGTCGGATTTATGTATGCTCTAAAGATGACAAAAATCCCCCAATTCGTAAAGAAATCACAGGAATATAAGTTTATCGAACAGGCAATAATTATATCCAAAAGACTTCTTCCAGCTTATTCTTCCAAATTTTCTAAAAAGAAGTACCAGCTGTATCAGCATTTTGTTATACTTCTATACAAAATCTGGACCAATAAAAGTTATCGTGATGTTATTGAAATAATTTCATCAAATCCTGTATTTGTTGAGCTTTTATCTCTCTCTGAAATACCACATTTTACAACAATTCAGAAATTTTCAGAGAGAATTGATAAAGCACTTATTACATTTGTTTTCAATCAAATCCTGAAATTCTTTATGGGATTATTGGGAAACAGAATGATAATTGACAGTACTGGATTTTCTGTGGATTATCATTCTTATTATTATGATAAGAGGCTTGACGATTTTGGAAGGAATGTTAAGAAAAAGTATCTGAAAACAACAATATGTATTGATGATCAATCACAACTGATTGTTTCATATGATGCATATTTTGGGGATATTCATGATTCAAAAGTGTTCAAGAAAATATTGAAAAATATGGATAGTGAAATAATTGGAAAATTCAGGATCATTATTGGTGATAAGGGATATGATTCAGAAGAAAATCATATTATTGCCAAAAAGTATGGTCTTTTGGCAATAATACCTGCAAGAAATAAGGATGTTCCGATACATCGTACTAAAGGAGAACATAGAAAAAGAATGAAAAAGCATTTGCCTGAAGAATATAATAGAAGACCTAAAGTGGAAACAGTGCATTCAGTAATTAAAAGAAAAAGTGGATCATTTGTGAG
>JAVRLI010000130.1:0-3169 GCA_031961525.1 Thermoplasmatota archaeon
AATTGCTAGCTTTGTATCCGGATATTCCCGAGACAGTATATGAATATGTTCCATTAGTTACTACAAATTCAATAACATTTCCTGTTGTTGTTTTTGTAAGGTCATTTAAATTTACAGACCATTGACATCCTTCAGGTAGTCCGTTTTCGTAAAAGATCACTAAATATAGTGATAAGATAAAAGTAGTACCTGCACTTATGTGGACATATGAATTATAAATAATAGTTCCTGAGTTATTGTACAGATAAATAAAATAATATCCATTTGATGGGTTAGGTGCTAAAGTTAAAATTAGTTTTCCATTATTAAATGTGTAGGATGTGTTATTTAAATAAAAAGTACCTGATTGAATTGGGAAATTGATTTGAAAGACACTCACAAAGTTACTATTCCAAATCTGTTGTAATGAACCTGAACCTGCTGTTGTTTGAACGAATACGGTACCATTTTGAGGATAATAATTTTCGTTTGCTATAACGTTGCTAATACCTTCAGCTGTATGAGAGCCAAAATTATATGCATTTTCTATTTCCTGGTAATTATATCCATTATAATACAAAAGTTCCATATTAACTTGACCATATTCCATATATGTGTTATAACCCCTGTAAGGTCCACCCATTATTAGTTCTGCATCAAAGAAGTTTCCATCGGGTTCATAATTGTATCCTTCAACATAAAATACTGGATATGTTTTCAAAGAAGTTGCCCAAGGAAAAGTTACTACATCATAAGTGATCCATCCATATCCATCATTGTATTCAAACAAGACTTCAGGTGTTCCTGAAGAATTAACAAGAGAATCTACCATAAATTCAATTTTTGCAGGCAATGATAAACTAATGTTATTTCCAGGTAATATGAAAGGAGCCCAACAATAATAAAATCCTTCTTTAAAATCCACTTTACCATGGCCTAGAACTGATGAGTTGTAAATTTTAGAACCGTGGGAAGAATCATTCCAAATATTATCGATGAATGAAATATAATGAGTTCTTGTTTCATAATGACCAATATCCTGTATCCAATAAGCATATTCATTATTGCCATTATAAAAGTAAAGATTAACATTCAATTGAAAGCTCATATCAAATGGATCTTCTGTAATACTTCCATTATAAGTAAGAAGAGAATATATTGTGACTAATCCTTCAAAAGATGTTGTTGTATAGGAATATGGTTGGTTGTTAGGACCTAAACCATAATCTGCTATTCCCATAGGTGCAGGTTCACTTGAATAAAATATATAGGGGTTTATTTGATCTGAATTTACTTTTCCCAATGAAACCTTTGAAGGTATAGAGCTAGAAACTAAATAATTTCCAGAATTTGATTGATTTGTTTTGTTTGCAGGAACATCTGATCCTAATATTAAAAAAGCAATGAAAATTAATGTTAATATTATTAAAATTGATAATAACTTAGTTATGATCAGTTTTTTATTTGATTTTAAAAAAAGGAATGGCACATTTACTCACCTCAAATTATAAATTAAAAAAACCAATATTTATACCTTTTCAAAATTGAGTTTTGTAGCTAACTTTCAAATAAAATTGCTTAGAAATAGAAATTTGTCATATTTGTAGTTTTTCATAAATCCTTCAAAATTTCTTTATTAAATAGCATTCTGATTTTAGAAACTCTAAAAATTATTTAAATAAGTTTCAATAAAAATAAATTTATTATTTTTATAATTTTTGCATAGTTTTCTGATACAGCTTAGGAGGTTTGTCTTTTTTATCTTTTTTTGTTGGTACCATAAAGTTGATTTGTTAATTTTTCTCTTATTTCTTTTTTCGGATGTTATGGAAATTACCTTTTCTCTGATTTCATTGTCATCATTTCTGGTTATTTTTATTTCAGGAATATAAAATTCCAGATCTTTTTTATTGATAGATAGATACTTTGCAAATTCCTTAATATTTTCAAGCATTATGATTTCAAGTGCATAATGCTTATTTTTGTAAATATATCTTTGATTGAAATTGTTTTTAATTGCTTCTATCAATTTTTTAGATGTTTCAGGCTTTAACATGGATATGATAGTTTTCAGTTGTGTTAAAATTTTATTTCTTTAGTACTTTCTCGAGCAATTGAATAACAGAATAATAACATATCTAAATAATTCCTGAATATTATACACCTGTGGATTTCCAATTGAAGGATCAAGCCCTATTTTGTTTATGTTATTTCTTACAATTCCTTCAAGAATTCCCTAACCATAATTCAATAATACATTTTATGGGTCGGATGCATTCATATTCCATGAATATGAAAGACTTTTTCTTGAATGGAAATTAAAATCAAGTGCTGATTTATTGAAGATTTCAGGAGAAATGTATTTATGACCTAAACCACTGTTTTCACGAAATTTTAATCATTATTTTTTGGTATGGCATAGGAAATCATTAAGTATGTGCAATTTAGATGTTAATTCAAATTTTATACATAATCTACTGTGAACGCCTTTTCAAAGGAATGAGGAAAACGAGGAATGCTGAAATTATTGAAAGTATACCTATGAAAAAGAATGAGTTTGTAGCTCCAATAACGTTTGTAAGGTATCCTATCAGAAAGGTACCGGAAGCACCTCCTATGCTACCAGCAACACCAAAAAGAAGGGCTGAAATTTCAGCTAGCTGTGATTCATCTGATATATCCCCAACTATGCTCATCAAAAGTGGAAATCCTGAAAAACCAAAGAAGTATGTGAATATTAAAGCTATTGATACGCTCATCAGACTCGTTTGAAACATAAGAATTATGATGGTAATTCCATAAAGAAGTGATGTTAAACTTATCATGAGCTTTCTACCAATTCTGTAGATAAATGACCAAGGAATGGTTGGCCGAATATTGCTGAAGAATAACTGATAACAAGCAAAATTGCAACAAGTGTTTGATCATAGTTCAGGGTCAGGTTCAAATAACTTGGTAACATGGCATTTCCGCCCGACATGGAAATACTTCTGAGAACGCTAACAACAAAAAGGGATATAACAGATATAGTATAGCGAAAAATTTTACCTTTATTTTCATTATGAACATAAACAATACTTTTGTGTAGATCCATTGATATAAAAATTGCTGGGAAAACAATTATTAGGGTTAAAAGGAAAAGACCATATGTTTTTGTTCCTGTTAATTCCTGCGAGTAGAGCAATTAATA
>JAVRLI010000131.1:0-3065 GCA_031961525.1 Thermoplasmatota archaeon
TCTTACAAAAAATCCAAGGTCAAGGATAAATCCAGAAATAAGTTTTGAGGGTGTTAGATCAAAAAGGAATTTTTCATCGTACTTTTTAAAATTTATTTTCAAATCAGTATATTTAATTGACGTGCCTATTGAATAGAAAGGAATTCCAAGAACTTTTGATGATGATGCAAGTGGAAATGTTCCCGTTTTGTTAATTATGGTTAATCCCGATAATATGGCATCAAATCCGGCAAGAACAAAATCACTTTCATTCAACGCATGATAAATCTGTGAATCACCGAAAAGTTTTGCTTTTATACCTTTTTTATTCAAATCCTTGTGAAATGTTATGCCCTCAAATCCAGGACCGGATTCCAGAACATTCACCTGCATTATTTTATCCATGTTCTCAATTATCGATCCATACACAAGTGAACTGTAACTTATTGTTAATAATTTTATTTCATCCCTGAATAATTTTCTTGAATTTTTTATTGCCCTCTCCTTCAATATTTTTATTTTTGAACCAATATCATCAATATTTTCTTCACCAAAAAATTCAACAATATCAAGAACATTTTTTAACTGAACCATTTCCGGATGCGCATTTATAATTTCCTCTTTATACTTTTTCCAATCCTTTCCATTTTCATAACAATTCTTAACAAAAGAAAGAACCTGTTGTGTCAATTTTTCAGATCCTGATGATCGATCATTTATTATTTCCATCAATTCATCCATGGTTAAAAAAGAATCAAGATTGATAATAAAGTTTTTTAGTCAATTGGAAATTAAAAGAATTATGGAACTAAAAGAAATAATGGGAAAAATAAATGAATTCTATGGGGAAATTGATAAAAAATCAGGACCCATATTTCTTCTCAGTGTATTGATGGAGGAGGTTGGTGAACTTTCAAAGGCAATAAGGAAAAAAGAAAATATTGGACAGGAAATTTCAGATGTTTTATTTATGGTTCTTTCAATTGCAAACTATTTTGAAATTGATGTTGAAAAAATTCTGATTGAAAAATATCTTATGGATCCGAAAAAAATAATATCTAAATGGAATGATATACCCCTATAGGTGTTTAAATGATAGTCCTTGGAATTGAGGGCACAGCACATACTCTTGGAATTGGAATAATTGAAGATGAGAAAATAATTGCAAATGTAATGAAAACGTACATTCCAAAGGAAGGAGGCATTCATCCAAGGGAGGCCGCAATACACCATTCTGAAAACTTCACTGAAATTTTGAAGAATTCTTTAAATACTGCAAAAATTGATATTAGGGATATAGATCTTGTTTCATTCTCAAAGGGACCAGGACTTGGTCCATGCCTGAGGACCGTTGCAACAGCAGCAAGAACAATAGCCTTAAAATTGAATATACCGATTATTGGTGTAAATCACAGTATTGCCCACCTGGAAATAGGAAAATTGACAACTGGTGCAGAGGATCCCGTCATGACATACGTTTCAGGCGGAAATACACAGATAATTTCCTATTCAGGTGGTAGATACAGGGTTTTTGGTGAAACACTTGATATTGGTGTTGGCAACCTCCTTGACAAGTTTGCAAGGGAATTTGGCATACCATTTCCGGGCGGACCGAAAATTGAGGAACTTGCAAAAAAGGGTAAAGTTTACCATAAACTACCATATTCTATAAGAGGGCTGGATATATCATTCTCAGGAATACTTACGGCAGCCTTGAATTTGAAGAAAAGTGGTGCAACACTTGAGGATCTTGCCTACTCCCTTCAGGAAACTGTTTTTGCCATGTTAACTGAGGTAAGCGAAAGAGCTCTTGCGCACCTCCATAAGGATGAGATTCTTCTAGCGGGTGGTGTTGCGAGAAACAAAAGGCTGAGGGAAATGATGGAAATTATGGGGAGAGAAAGGGGAGCAGGCATACATGTTCCTCCTCCGGATCTATGTGTGGATAATGGTGCCATGATCGCATATCTTGGGTATTTAATGTATAAAAATGGTATAAGGATGGGTATAGAGGAAACTTTTGTTGATCAGAAATTCAGGGCGGATTCCATTGATGCAACCTGGGTAAAGGAAAAGGTTCATTATAAAGAATACCCGGATAAACCTGGCGCGGAGGCTTTAATGGAAAAATCAAATTTCCTTGGCTTTCCTTCAATAAGAAAGATTAGAATAAAAAAGGAATACCGTGTTGATGATCTTGATATATCACTCAGAAAGGAAAGGACAAAAAGGGAAGCAAAATTGATGCACGAAGCAAGGATTCTTGGAATAAACGTTCCACACATTTTTGATGTTGATCTTGAAAATTTCACGGTTGAAATGGAATTTATTGATGGAAAAAACCTGAGGGAGGTATTCAATTCCCTCAATGATGATGAAAAAGATTTTGTTTCAAGGGAAATTGGAAGGTATCTTGCAATTCTCCATGCCAATGATATTACCCATGGTGATATGACAACAAGCAATATAATATACAGTGGTGGTAAAATATATCTTATAGATTTCTCCATGGGTGAAATAGGTAACGATTTGGAATACAAGGGCGATGATCTTCATCTATTAAAAGAATCGTTCAAGAGTTCACATTATGATCACATGAAATATTTCGATAAAATAATTGAAAGTTACAGAAAAAATTATGAAAATGCCAATATGGTCATTGAAAAGATGGGGGAAATAGAAAGGAGGAGAAGATATTCATGAGGATTGTCACCCACAACAAAAATAAGTATATGGAGTACAGGGAACTTTTTGAGAGAGAAAATATTGAAATTGAGTGGATAAATCTGGAATATCCTGAAATACAGGCTGATGAACTTGAGGAAATTGTGAAATTTTCAATAAATTATCTCATTGATAGTATTGATAAACCATTTTTCATTGAGGATGCAGGGCTTTTCATTAAAACCCTTAATGGTTTTCCAGGACCATATTCTTCCTATGTTCATAAAAAAATTGGTAACAGGGGAATACTGAAACTTATGGAAAATGAAAAGAATAGAGATGCGGAATTCAGGGCTGTTATAGGATACTATGACGGAT
Organism: Thermoplasmatota archaeon; assembly: GCA_031961525.1. GTDB lineage: Archaea > Thermoplasmatota > Thermoplasmata > Thermoplasmatales > ARK-15 > JAVRLH01. Next base: position 3,022 of record JAVRLI010000131.1, read on the forward strand.
CAATTCATATTTTTTCAGGATCAGTAATGGGAAAAATAGCATTT
>JAVRLI010000132.1:0-3188 GCA_031961525.1 Thermoplasmatota archaeon
CAAAGTTTGTTCTCTCTCCTGTTACACCATCATAGAATGCTATGAATCCTGCATAAAGATTTGATGGTGCGGGACCATTTAGGTATCCAATTGTTATCGAATCACCTATTGAGTTAAGGTATGATGAATTCCAGAATTTGAGCGCTATGCCAGCTGTTGGCAGTCCCGGCTTGAATGTTATGGTTACATTTGCATAACCTGCACTGTTTGTTACTGCAGGTGAAATTGACGCTATGTAGCTTGCATTTGAAGGTGTTACCGTTATAACTTCATTTGCTATTGGCATGTTCTGGGCATCAACAGCCTGTACGGTTACAGTTGTTGTTAATGAATTCTGGTTAACGAAGTAGTTTGTTGCACCTATAATGTGCACAGTGTACCATGAGCTTGGGTTAGAGTTGTAAGTTGCAACAACCAACGATTCTGTTGTGGTTGTTCCATATCCTGGCTTGCTTGCAGATAGTAAGATCTTTGATGTTAGATGCATGTTGACATATTTTGTTGCAAGATCCTGTTCAGATGGTGCCGTGAATGTCATATATGCTGTACCATTCTGATCTGTTAGAACATATGTTGGCGTTATCGTACCAAATCCAAGCAGGTTCGTTGCAACGGAAACATTTGCACCAGGTACGGGGTTTCCATACTGATCAACAACCTTAATGTTTATTGTTGTGCTCTGTCCTCCCATAAGTGAAGGCTTTGATGCATAGGCATTTATGTAAAGCATATTTGGAACATACTGCACCGAATCAATAACAGTGTTTGCCGTAACACTCAATCCATTGTAATTAACATTTGCAACAAGTGTTGCAAACCCTGCTGAATTACCTGAAACATAGGTTGTGAATATACCTGCTGAATTTGTTATACCTGTGCTCTGACTAACAATAACATTTGAACTGGATGATGTTAAATTAACAAATGCATTTGGAACGGGCAAACCATTGTTATCAGTAACAAGAACACTAACAGATACTGTTGTTAATGATGATGGTACATTATACTGTGGCTGAGGAACGAAAACTTTTGAAGGTGCGGCTATCTGCGCAACAAGTGAATGTGTAACAGGTGGGAATACTATATTACCAACAGTCTGCTGCGTTGTTGTTCCTCCACCAACACCGCTTATAGCTCCCTTATGTAGGCTTGCAAGAGCATAAAGATTGTAAACACTACCCTGCCAGGAGAACCATCCAAGCCATGTGTTGAGTGTTGCCTCAACATTTATTCTGTAATATAGAACGTTGCATGGAACAGCCTCGGTTAATATACCCTGTGCCCATTTATCATAGTATATCTGCTTTGAAACATCGAATGTTGTCATTGCCTTATTCATAACGTCCATGAACTGTAATGCAAGCTGCCCTGTTTGTTGGTCAGCAAGTGATTTAACGTTAGGATAGTTTGGATTTGTATAGTTTGATGGCCAGAATGCCCAGCTGTTCTGCAGGGCATTTATACCGTATATATCATAAAGGTTTCCAAGAGGATCTGCTGAAAGTAGCCAGCCAAGTGTTAACATCTGATAATTGAATGCTGTCATCTGTGCAACAAGGGCATCAAAGTTTATTGCCTTTGCTGATGCCTGAATTCCAATTGATCTCATTTCACTTGCAAGGGATTCTCCAATCTTAACCCTTATTGGGTCATAATCTGCAGGTGGTGTTAATATTGTTATGGCAGGCATTGGTGTTCCATCAGGCATCAATCTCCATCCATTAGGACCGATTGCATAACCGCTCTGGTTAAGTATTAATGAAGCGGTGGAAGGATCAAATGGGTATTTAACAACGGATGAATTGTACCATGCTGTGAAGAAAGGTGGTATTGGTGAATCTCCTGCCTGACCAAGACCACCCATGTAGTTCTGAACAATTGTATTTTTATCAATCAAATAGGATATTGCATGTCTGAAATTTATATCATTCATTGGCTTTTGTGCCTCATTAAATGCAAGGTAGAAGTATCCCCTATCAGGGCTCTTCCACAATGATATCTGGGGATTTGCTGCCAGTGTTGGCACATAACCAAATGGTATTGCCCATGCTATGTAATCAACATCACCGCTTTGAAGAGCAAGAACTGCTGTATCAAGTGTTGTATAGATCTTGAAGTATAGCTGTGTTACATTCTGTGGATATATGTGATATCCTGCGGGTGTAACAAAATTCTTACCCCAGAAGTTTGTGTTAAGCTTTTCAAGCCTGTATGATCCAGGTACTCCACCAGCATAATAATAGATACTTGTACCCATTGTTGCCATTGTGTCTGAGTTCCAGGTTGTATCAAGAACACCTGCCGTATAACCATCTGCTGTTACAACTGTGCTCTGGTTATCACCTGGCACACCATCGGGTTTGATGTGGTTTGCCCATACCTTCCATGGTATTATTGGAATACCCAGTGTGTTCAGGAAGAACTGTGCATAAACCTGCTTCATGCTTATCTGAACTGTAAATTGATCAATGTACTTCACATGGTTCACGATTTCATTGTATTCAACAACACCATCGTCGTTATCATCGAAGGGTATAAGGAATGTGGATCCTGAAAATGTTGTTCCATATCTTTCAGTACAGTATGAGAATATAACATCCTTTGCTGTCAATTCATATGCAGGTGTTCCATTCATAGGATAAACGAAATAAACACCCTGTCTAATGTGAAGTGTTACAACAGGTTGGGAGGGATTGCTTGTATTTACAGTATAATTCTGAACTAACCATGGAATTGCGGAACCATCATAATCCATACCGAACAGGGAATCCCAGTTCCAGCCTATAACATCACTCTTCCATACGGTGTTTGAAGCTATATCAAAGTAATTGAAGTTTGGCATGTCCTGCTGCATTGCTATGTTAAGTGTTCCCGTGGAGGCACTTGGCTTTACTGTGCTGCCTTGACCTAGCACTGAAAAACCGCTTATAAGCACTATTGCAACCAATAATGTGGCCACTAAAACCTTTCCATTATTCCTGTTCATTTTACTTCCTCCAATCCAATTCGCCTTCAGGCGAATCACAGTAATAGTTATATTTTGTTATTATTTAAATATTTCTTTTTGAAAAATTATTCAATTTTCCCATTCTTTTCCAATTTAAGAAATATTAATATAATGGTGGAAAATGTAGTTTAATTCATCGGTGAGGTGAAAGGTTCAATGGCTGAAAAGATTTCACAGATAA
>JAVRLI010000133.1:0-3138 GCA_031961525.1 Thermoplasmatota archaeon
GGCCAAGGATTTTCTCATTTATGCATTTGAAATCTCTGAAAAATTCAAAACACCCGTTCTATTCAGAACAACAACAAGGGTGAGTCATCAAAGGGCACCTGTAAAGCTTGGTAAAATGGCGGAAATAAAGAATAAAGGAGTTTTTCAGAAGGATCCTTCAAATTTTGTACTTCTTCCATCAACAGCATACAGAAAAAAGATGGAAAACGTTAAAAGATTCGAAATGCTCAGGGATGAAAGTGAAACATCAAAAATAAACAGGATAGAGGATTATGGAGAAGAGTATGGAATAATAACATCTGGTGCATCATACAATTACGTTATGGATTCATTGAAAATTTATAATATAAAGGCAAAAGTATTAAAGCTAGGTTTCTCAAATCCTCCACCGGAAAGAAAAATAGCGGATTTTCTTAAAAATTTTAATGATGTTTTTGTTGTTGAGGAACTGGATCCATTCCTTGAAACAAAGGTGAGAAACATTGCACAGATGAATGGAATTTCCACCAAAATACATGGAAAAATGGATAACACCTTTCCAATGAGTTATGAATTCAATCCGGATGTTGTTTCAAAAGGCTTTTCAAAGGTAATAGGCTTTGAATTAAAAACATTTCAAAAATACCAGGAAATAGATTTACCCCCAAGACCTCCTGTTTTATGTCCTGGATGCCCACACCGTGCAACATTCTATGCTGTTAAACTTGTTACAAAACAGCTGAGGTTAAAGGATCCAATCTTCCCCAACGATATTGGCTGTTATACACTTGGCATACAGAAACCCTATGAGGAGGCGGATTATCTACTCTGCATGGGATCATCCATAGGAACAGGATGCGGTTTTTCAACGGTAACTGATCAGCCTGTAATTTCATTCATTGGCGATTCAACATTCTTCCATGCTGGTATTCCTGGATTGATAAATGCTGTTCATAATAAACACAAATTTGTTCTTGTAATACTTGATAACAGAACAACAGCCATGACAGGGCATCAGCCAAACCCAGGCATACCTGTTGATGGAATGGGTGATCAGGCACCTGAAATATCCATAGAGGAAATAGTGAAATCAATAGGTGTAAAGTTTGTTAAAACAGTTGATCCATACAACCTTAAGGATACAATTGTTGCAATAAGGGATGCTGTTAATTTCAATGACACAGCTGTTGTAATATCAAAGAGGGAATGTTCATTGTTAAGGGATGCAAGGATGAGGAATGAAGGTTACTGGGTCTCATATCAAATAAACCAGGATAAATGCACAAAATGCATGAACTGTGTAAGGAATTTTTCATGTCCCGCAATATATGTTGCTGTTGATGGATCTGTAAGAATAGATCCCGTTCTATGTGATGGGTGCGGTGTCTGTTCGCAGCCACAGGTATGCGGTTTTAAGGCAATTGAGAGGGTGGAGCCATGAAGGATATTAATATTATAATAACAGGCGTGGGCGGACAGGGTGTTGTAAGTGCCGGAACCATAATAGGTAATGCTGCACTGAAAAATGGTTTGAACGTTGTGATGTCAGAAATACACGGAATGGCACAGAGAGGTGGTATTGTTTCCGTTGATTTGAGAATAGGGGATGTTTACGGACCAATAATACCTGATGGTATGGTTGATCTCATAATAGGCTTTGAATCAATGGAAACATTAAGAGCATTGAGGAGGGCAAGTAGGGATACAATTGTTATAATGAACACAGAACGCATTGTTCCATTCACAGTAAATGTGGGTGATTATGAATACCCAAAAATTGAAAAAATAGTTGAAAAAATTGGTGGAAAAAATATAATAGGTATTGATGCAATAGATATTGCAAAGAGGGCAGGGAATGTTTTATCCGTTAATGTTGTCATGGTGGGTGCAGCGTATTCAACAGGCATTTTACCACTGAAGGAAGAGGATATTGAAAAATCCATCATGGATCTTTTCCCAAAAAATACATGGGAATCAAATCTAAAAGCCTTCAGGATGGGTATGGAACAGTACAGGATCCTCAGAGAAGCATATCTATAAAACTTTCAATCCTTATTTTTGTTCTTTCATCAAGCTTTCCTGGTCTATTACCCTCAATGGTTAGAACAGGTACATCAATTGATTCTTTTATTATTGTATCGACTATCTGCCTGTGACAGAAACTCTGAACGTAGTGAATTATTCCTTCAATTTTTCTTCTTCTGATTTCATTTTTTATATCCTCTATCCTTGCAAATATTGAATATGGATAGGTATATTTCAAATATTTTTCAATCCAGTTTACATCAGGAAATGGCATGGAAAACTGTCTCTGCACCTCATTGAAAACAACATGCGCACCATTTTTATCAAGGAATTCATAAATATCCGTGAAAATTGGAGGAACACCTATGTAACCAATTCTAACACTGTATTCAATTTTTTCTCTTTTTTGCGCATTTTCTATAAATTTCTCAGCCTCATTTTTGTATAGATCCATGTTACCAAAGAAATCGCTCGTGTTCACAAGAAAATAGTGATTCTCATATCCTGCAACAAGATCCCTGTATGTTAATTCATCAATTTTCCATGCAAGTTTCCTTAGATAATCAACCTTTTCAATCACTTCTTTAAGAATTTCCCTATCTGTTCCAAGTTTTTCCATAAGATCATCAATTTCATCCTTCAATTTTTTTAAATTTCTATCGTAGGGATATGAGAATGGTATAACCTTTATATTCTTGAATGAAAGGAAATCCAAAAGGGATTCCGTGTTGCTGCAATCACCCCTCACAACACCAATCACTGCATCAATTCTTGTGAAAAATGGAACTCCATAAAGGCCCTTGATCCAGGAACATGTGTTTGAAGGAAAGCCATCAATTTCAGCCTTTTCAACAAACCTTTCTGGATTTTTATCTGTAATGAATATATTGTTAAGATCCCTGGGAATATGTTTTCCTGCATAGATTGGTTCCACAGGAACTGTTGTTGTTAACCCAACAATCATAAATTTATGAATAATTACAAAAATAAAATCTTTTATTCAAAAAATAAAAAAAGAAGGTTTATTGTTTTTGTTCCTCCTTCTTTTCTTCAGGTGTTGTTACTGTTTCTTTAGGCTGCTTTGGCTTTCTGAATGAAAGGGCAAGTGCCACAATGGATAGTAGTAATGCAACT
>JAVRLI010000134.1:0-3093 GCA_031961525.1 Thermoplasmatota archaeon
TGCGGAAACGTCTTCGATTTTTCTGAGAGTAAAGTAATAGAGGAAGAACTGAAACTATGATAGAACTTTTGAAAAGATTTGGCCTTTCAAGGCTTGCCAGATGGGATGATATTATTTTACCAACAATATTGAAGGGAAGGGAGGAGATAGAGAAAAATTTCCCTGAAAGGCCGGATATTAAGGAAATAGCTGATATTGAATTGAATGAAAAAATGATTGAAAAGGATGAGTACATAATTCTTCCCGGTCTTTTCACATTGAAAAACAATCCAAGGGATCTTTTTGAAAGGATATTGAATGCAAGACTTAAATCATTAAAAAAAGTCTTGTATGTTCCATTCTTCGGCGATCCATCTCTTTTTCCAATATTGGTTTACCTTGGTGTTGATGCTGTTGATGTAAATTATTCACAGATCTTCGATTGCCGCAATGAATTCTTCATGCTTTCTGATAACTGTCCCGATGAATTCACAAGGATTGAGAATATTGTAAGGAATGGAATAAGAAACGGGAACATAAGGGAGATAGTTGAAAGCATACCAAATCCTCTATCAAAAACACTTTTAAGGTTATCCGATCAAAGATACGATATATTTGAGAAATTCTATCCTGTTCAGGGTAATTTTCTCAACGCATCCCACTTTGAAAGTCTTTCAAGGCCCGATATTAAAAGATGGATGGAAAGGATTGAAAAGAGGTATAAAAAACCTGATTATGCAAAAAATGTGCTATTTTTACCATGTTCTGCAAAAAAGCCATACTCGAAATCAAGATCCCATGCATTCTTCAATTCTTTGATAGAAAGATCGGGTGCAAATGTTCACAGGGTTGTTTTAACATCCCCATTAGGAATTGTGCCCATGGAACTTGAATATACATATCCAGCACAGAATTATGATATTCCAGTCACAGGTCACTGGTTTGAGGAAGAAAAAAGAATGTTAATGGATATGCTTGAAATTTACCTGAAAAACAATTCATACGAAAGGATTTATGCATACTTACCCGAGGATCTTTCATTCATTGAGGATATTTTAATAAAATATGATGCAAAGTATGTTATTGGAAATCTTAGGAGCATGGAGAATCAGGAAAAAATTCTATCTTATTTAAAGGAATCAAAGGAAAATTTGAATTTTAAAGAAAAGATAAGGGATGAAATTGTAAGTGTTGGAAGATTCCAGTTTGGTTATGAATTCCCGATGGATAATGTTAGAATAAGAAAAATGTACGATGATATTGTTGTTGAAAAGAATGGTGAACAATACTTATATTTTTCATCAAAAAATGGTCTTTTGAAAATATACAGGGAATCGGCAGAATTGCTTTATGAAAAAAATATTTACAGTGTGGAGATAGAGAATTTTGTGCCAAAGGGTTCAATTTTTTCAGTTGGTATTTTAAACGCAACAGAAGATATAAGGGAAGGGGATCATGTTGTTGTTTACAATGAAAATGGTATTGTTGGAACAGGTCTTTCTAAAATGTCCTATCTTGACATGTTAAGCCAGGATCATGGCGAGGCAGTGTCCATGGAAAAATTATTTGTAAAGTTATAACTTAATAAAAATTTGAACATCCATAACATTTGTCCCCGTTGGACCTGTGATTATTAAACCATCCGCCTTTTTGAAAAAATTGTAAGAATCATTATTATCAAGGTAAGTTTTTGGATCAAGATTCATTTCCCTTGCCCTTTCAATTATATTCTTATCCAAAAATGCTCCAGCAGCATCTGTTGGACCATCTATGCCATCGGTTCCAAAGGATGCTACTATTTCATTATCATTAATGTAATCAAAAAGGGAAAGAACAAGTTCCTGGTTCCTTCCACCCTTACCATTACCCTTCACATGGACGACAGTTTCCCCTCCTGAAATAAGAACACTTCCACTATCCATTTTTTCAAATTCCCTGTAAATATTTTTTGAAACTTCCCTTGCCTCACCCTCAATTATAGTTCCAAGATTTTTTACACTGAATCCCATTTCCCTCGCCTTCCTTTCAGCTGAATTCAATGCAAGGGAGTTGTTGCAAACAATTATGTTCCATACCCTTTCTGATGGAAACTCATCCTTTTTTAGAGTTTCCTTCAGATTATATTTTTCAGTGTGTGCGAACATATCCATGATATCTTTATATTTTTCATGAAGGTTGAATTTTTTAAGCACCTGCATAGCATCTGAAAATGTAAAATCATCAAAGTATGTTGGTCCCGATCCTATGGTACTCAGATCATCATGCATTACATCGGAAATTATCAATGACAGAATTTTTGCCTTTGTTTCCTTGACCATCTTTCCACCCTTTAAAAACGAAAGGTGTTTTCTTACGGCGTTCAGTTCAAATATATTCGCTCCACCATTTATAAGATCGCTTGTTAAAGACATCATCCTTTCTTTTGGAATAAGAAAATCACCTAACAATGCTGAGGCACCACCAGATAGCATGAATAGTATGAGATCCTCTTCCCCCGCTCTTTTTATTATTTCATGAACAATCTTCGCTGAAAGTATACTGTTCTCATCAGGAACAGGATGCCCTGCCTTTACTGTTCTGAATCCTGTTTTTTCATTAACGTTTGTTACAACAATGGAATCTTTAAAGGGAAAATTTTCCACAGCCCTTACCATTTTTATAGAAGCTTTTCCAACAGCTATAAGAAAAACATTCCTGAATTCTATTTCAAGAGAATCAAAAATTATTTTATTTTCATGAATTCTTATTCTATTTTTCAGTATTTTTTCCGGATCCACCGATTTAATTGTTTCATCCACAATTTCTTTCAAAATTGAATTCATTTTTTTACCTCAACATTTGGAACGATGAAAGGTGTTTCATTATCATAAACAATTTTTATTTCAACACCAAAATCAAAGTCCGGAATGTTCATATCATAAATTTTCAGTGTCACAGGATCCATGATCTCAATGGTATTTTCCTTTCTGTAAATCAAAACAGCATTTCTTTCATCACCATTCTTTGCAAAAACAACAAAGTTCCTGTTTGAAAAATCCCTCTGGTTTATTGTTATAACCTTTCCATTTTCAAGGTTAACCAGTTTTATCATACCATTTCTAATGTTAATTATCC
>JAVRLI010000135.1:0-3168 GCA_031961525.1 Thermoplasmatota archaeon
CGGATCACCCGAACGTTGATAGATCATTGAGCCCTGCAAGTTTAACACATGGACCTGTTATAAGGTTCATTGATGCTAGGGGAATTAATTCAAATTCTTTGAGGAAAAAAGTGAAGGAAATTGCAAAGAAAGAAGGAATAGGTATACAGGAACTTGTTACGGGAGGGAGCACGGATGCAGCAGGAACATTTGAGCTTGGAATACCTTCACTGGCAATCTGCTTCCCTATAAGATATACGCATACAACAGTTGAGATTGTAAGTATAGATGATCTGAAAAATACAATTAAACTTCTTGAAAAAATAGTTGAAAATCAGGAAAGGTAGCTCTTTGCAACCTTTCCCAACCTTTTTATTCCTTCCACAATTTCCTCATCTGATGGATATGTGAAGTTCAATCTCATTGAATTCCTTCCTCTTCCATCAGGGTAAAAACCTGTTCCAACAACGTATGCAACATTTTCCTTCAAAGCATCCTCAAGCATCTTTGTTGTATCAATTCTTTTATCCAAAGTTACCCAGAGGAACATTCCACCATTAGGTCTTGTCCACTTTGTTCCTTCAGGCATATAGTTTTCAAGGGATTCAAGCATTATGTTCCTTTTTCTTCTGTATATTTCAACAATCTTTGGTACCTGTTTATCTATCAATCCTCTCTTTAAGTATTCCAGAGCCAGATACTGTGAAAGTGTATTTGTTGCAAGATCCACAGCCTGTTTAAGTAAAACAATCCTTTTCTTTATCTCTTCATGCGCAACTATAAAACCAAGCCTTATACCTGGTGCAAGAACCTTTGAAAATGTACCCATGTAAATTACCCTATCCTCGGTATCCATGGATTTAATTGGTTTTATTTCCTTCCCATCAAAACGTATTTCATTGTATGGATCATCCTCAAATATAAGGAAATCGTATTCGCTTGCAAGTTCAAGCAGGTGTTTTCTTTTTTCCATTGACCAAGTTATTCCTGCAGGGTTCTGGAATGTTGGTACAACATATGCAAACTTTGGTCTTTTTCCATTTTTTATTGATTCTATAATCCTTTTTTCCATAAGATCCATGTCCGGGCCATCATCCTCTATATCTATTGCAATCCATGTTGGTAACTGTGCATTGAATGCTGTTATTGCACCAGCATATGTTGGAGCCTCGCTTACAACAGCATCACCCTTGTTAAGGAATGTTTTTGCAACCATATAAAGACCGGATTGACTTCCATTCAATGTTACGATATTTTCTCTGCTTGCCTTTATACCGTATTTATCATATACCCTTTTTGCAAGCATGTCCCTAAGATCGTTAAGTCCTTCCGTTGTCCCATACTGCAGTGCTTTCCATCCATCCTTTGACAATAATAAATCATCAATTATTTCCTTTATTTCATTCACAGGAAAAGCAAGTGGATTAGGTAAGCCCCCACCGAAGGCAATAACTCCAGGTCTGTCAGCGAACTTTAAAAGATCCCTTATGGCAGATCCTTTCAATGATAATGATATTTCCGAAAATTTCCCATCAAAATTTACCATTTTCATAAATCCTTTATTACATAAAAGATTATTAACTTTTACCATAGGTATATAATATTACCTATGGTAATATTGAATATTTTTGGAAAAAGCGATAAGGTTAAATTTATTGTAATATTATTATTTCATATGGATGCTTTAATTATCGTTGACATGATCCATGAGTTTGTTGATGGGAAGTTTGGGTCAAAGAGGGCAAAATCAATTGTTGAAAAAATAAATGAAGTAATAAAAATTTCAAGGGAAAAGAATTTCCTTATCATTTTTACAAAAGATTCACATAAAGAAAATGATCCAGAACTATCCGTATGGGGTCCACATGCAATGGATGGATCCTTTGCATCAGAAATCATTTCAGAACTTGATAAAAAGGAAAATGATATTGTTATTAAGAAAAATACCTATGATTCATTCTTTAACACTGATCTCCATAAAATTCTACAGGAAAATAATGTAAAAAGACTGTTCTTTACAGGTGTGAGCACAGATATATGTGTTTTGCATTCCGTAGCTCATGCATTTTTCCTAGGATACGAAACATATGTGATTGAGGAATGCACGGAGAGTATAAATGAAAGGAACAAGGAGTTTGGATTAAAATACATGAAAAACATATACGGAACAAAAATAATAAAAATGAAGGAACTGGGTGAAATAAAATGAAATTCTATTATGCCAACGAAGAGGATATAAAAAATGGTAAAACAACCGATGTTTATTTCATCAGAACAATTGAAATATTAAAAAATGAAAATGTTCACAGAAATGTTGTTGCAGAAGTTACAACACAGGATAAACAGTATCCCTGGATCGTTTTCACAGGTCTTGAGGAAGTTCTCTATCTTTTCAAAGGTAAAAATGTTGATATCAGATCCATTCCTGAGGGAACAATATTCAGGTCAAGGGATCAGAAAGGGATACCAGTACCAGTCTTAAGCATAGAGGGTGATTATGTTAACTTTGCAATATATGAAACACCTTTGCTTGGTTTAATATGCCAGGCATCAGGTATTTCAACAAAGGCTGCAAGGTTCAAGAAATTGATAGGAAATAAAACACTCTTATCTTTTGGTGTGAGGAGGATGCATCCAGCTCTTGCACCAATGATAGATAGATATTCATACATTGGGGGATGCGATTATGTTTCAAGCATAATTGGTGCAGAAAACCTAGGCCTTGAACCAAGAGGAACAATGCCCCATGCCCTTATACTTGTCCTTGGTGAGGATCTTGCTTGGAAAAAGTTTGATGAGGATGTTGATCCAAATGTGCCCAGAATTGCTCTGGTTGATACATTTGGTGATGAAAAATTTTCGTCCGTAAGGGCTGCTGAAATTATAAAGGATCTGAATGGTGTTAGGCTTGACACACCATCGTCCAGGAGAGGGGATTTTGCCCATATAATAAGGGAGGTAAGGTGGGAACTGGATCTCAGAGGTTATAAGAATGTTTCAATTGTTGTATCTGGTGGAATAAAGGAAGAAAATGTTAAGGAGTTGATTGAAGCAGGTGCAGATTCGTTCGGTGTTGGTACAACAATATCAAGTGCATCAACAATAGATTATGCAATGGATATTGTTGAAATTGATGGAAAGCCCATGGCAAAGAAAGGTAAGTTTTCAGGTAAAAAGGATGTTTACAGA